>JAKSBY010000313.1 GCA_022360855.1 Sphingomonadales bacterium
CCGCCCTTCACCGCATTCGACCGGCGGCTCTGCGAGCTCGCAGACAGCCTCCTGGGTCGGTTTGTGGGATGGGAGGTCACGACGTCGTATCGGCAGATCAGGGCCGCCCTGGATGGCGCCTCGCGAATCGTCGCCCTGGGCGATGACGAGCGCGATATGCTGATCGAGGGATACGGGCAGGGTTCCGGGAAGATCGAGGTGATTCCCAATGGCGTCGCGCAGCGTTTCTATGGGGCGTCGCCGGACCTGTTCCGTGACCGGTTCGCGCCGGGCGGGCGCGTAATCGCGTGCATCGCCTCGGTCAACGAACGCAAGAACCAGCTCGCCGCGGCCCGGGCGGTTTCGGAGCTCGACGCCGAGCTCTTCCTGTTCGGGCCGTGCGATGCGAGCGCCGAGGCGTATCTGGAGCAGGTCAAGGAGGCGGCGCCGGGAGCGGTCAACTATTGCGGCAGCCTCAACTACGACGACCCGATGCTGCCCAGCGCCTATGCCGCTGCCGATATCATGCTGTTGCCGAGTCTCTCGGAGGTGATGCCGATCAGCGTTCTGGAAGCGCTGGCCGCAGGCACGCCGGTGGTCATGACCAAGAACCACAGCCTTGGGATCGCGGCCGTCCCCGGTATCCTGGAGATGGTCGACCCGACTGATGTCGCCGCCATCCGCGAGGCCTGCCAAAGCGTCCTGGCCGACCCGCCGGAGCGGGAGAGGGTGCGGGAACTGGTGAAGGACTTCACCTGGCGCGCGGTTGCCGAAAAGCTGCTCGGGGTTTACGAGGCAGTCTTGGCCCCTTAGGGCGTTTTGCGTTTAGTTTGGCTCGTCATTGCGACCCCCGCGAAAGCGGGGGGAAGCAATTCAGGGGTATTTCGGTGACAGTTACCTTTTTATTTTCCATTTAAAAACAGATGATTAGAAAAACCCGCCTTAAATAAGGTAACTGTCACCGAAATAGGCCTGTTACCGAAATAGGCGAGTGCCGATACATCTGGAGTGCCGCGTCGCTCGCGCGCCTCGCAATGACGGAATCGCTGTTTCGGTAGTTTTGCAAAATGCCTAGGCGATCTCGCTCATGTAGCTGTCGAGCCAGTGGCTGTGGGCCGTGGCAATGTCGCTGACCGCCAGATCGCATACACCGTCGACGATAAGGCGGCCGCCGCCGGTTGTGCCGATGCGGGCGAGTGCGACGCCGGCTTCCATGGCTCGGTCCGTGATCGCGGCGATTCGATCTTCCGCCATTGCCATCAGATACCGTCCCTGGTCCTCGCCGAAGAGCTGGGCATGGAGCGGCGTATCGGAGTCGTCGAGCGCGATCTCGGCGCCCATGTCGCCGGCCATGGCCATTTCGGCCAGGGCAATGGCGAGGCCGCCGTCGGACAGGTCGTGGGCGGTGTCCGTCAACCCATCTTCGATCAGGCCGCGTACGAAATCGCCGTTGCGGCGCTCGGCTGCGAGGTCGACGGGCGGCGGCGCACCTTCCGCGCGCCCGAGAATGTCCCTGAGATAGATGGAGCGCCCGAGATGGCCTCGGGTTTCGCCAACCAGGAAGAGGGCCTCGCCCGCGCGCTTCAAGCCGATGGTTGCCATCCGCGAAATATCGGTAATCAGGCCCACGCCGCCGATGGCCGGCGCCGGCGGGATCGCCTGGCCATTGGTTTCGTTGTAGAGCGAGACGTTGCCGGAGACGACCGGGTAGTCGAGTGCCGCGCAGGCTTCGGCCATGCCGTCGATACAGCCGGCGAACTGGCCCATGATCTCGGGCCGCTCCGGGTTGCCGAAATTCATGCAGTCGGTGATCGCCAGGGGCCGCCCGCCCACCGCCGTGATGTTGCGCCAAGTCTCGGCCACTGCCTGCCTGCCGCCTTCCACCGGGTCCGCCTCGCAATAGCGTGGCGTACAGTCGGTCGAGATCGCCAGGCCCTTGGTCGTACCGTGCACCCGCACCACCGCGGCGTCGCCGCCCGGGCGCTGCACGGTGTCGGCCATCACCATGTGGTCATACTGCTCCCACACCCAGCGGCGGCTGCAGAGATCGGGCAGGCCGACCATCTTGAGGAGCGTTCCGGCATAGTCGTTGGGCGCGGGCACCTCCTCGGCCGACAGAGCCGGCGGCGCTTTCGGCACCGCATAGGGCCGCTGATATTCGGGGGCGTCGTCGACCAGCGACGACACGGGGATGTCGCCGACCACCTCGCCGCCAAAACTCAGCGTCAGCCGGCCGGTATCGGTGATCTCGCCAATGACCGCGAAATCCAGGTCCCATTTCTCGAAGATGGCGCGGGCGAACGCTTCGCGGCCCGGCTTCAGCACCATCAGCATGCGCTCCTGGGATTCCGACAGCATCATCTCGTAGGGCGTCATGCCCGTCTCGCGGCACGGCACGCGGTCGAGGTCGAGTGCGAAGCCGACGCCGCCCTTCGACGCCATCTCCACCGACGACGAGGTCAGCCCGGCCGCGCCCATGTCCTGGATGGCGACGATGGCGTCGGAGGCCATCAGCTCCAGGCAGGCCTCGATCAGCAGCTTTTCGGTGAACGGATCGCCGACCTGCACGGTGGGGCGCTTCTCGTCCGCGTCCTCGGAGAACTCGGCCGAGGCCATGGTGGCGCCGTGGATGCCGTCGCGCCCGGTCTTGGAGCCGACATAGACGACCGGATTGCCGATGCCGGCGGCCGCCGAATAGAAGATGCGGTCCGCCTTGGCCAGGCCTACGGTCATGGCGTTGACCAGGATGTTGCCGTTGTAGCCGGCATCGAAGATCGTCTCGCCGCCCACCGTGGGCACGCCGACACAATTGCCGTAGCCGCCGATGCCGGCAACCACGCCGGAAACCAGGTGCCTGGTCTTGGGGTGCGCCGGATCGCCGAAGCGCAGCGCGTTCATATTGGCGATGGGCCGCGCGCCCATGGTGAACACGTCGCGCAGGATGCCGCCGACGCCCGTGGCCGCGCCCTGATAGGGCTCGATATAGCTCGGGTGGTTGTGGCTCTCCATCTTGAAGACCGCGGCGTCGCCGTCGCCGATATCGATCACTCCGGCATTCTCGCCCGGCCCCTGGATCACCCAGGGCGCGGTGGTGGGTAGCCGTTTCAGGTGGACCTTCGAGGATTTATAGGAGCAGTGCTCCGACCACATCACCGAATAGATGCCGAGCTCGGTGATGGTCGGCACACGGCCGAGCGCGTCCAAAATGCGCTGGTACTCATCCTTGGTCAGCCCGTGCTCCGATGCGAACGCGGACAGATCATCGGGCGGCGTTTGCGGGGCGGTTTGGCTGTCCATCAGTTTTGCACCGCCATGGCCGCCGCGATGCTTTCGAATACGCCGCGGCCGTCCGAGCCGCCGAGCGCCGGCTCGATCAGCCGTTCCGGATGCGGCATCATGCCGAGCACGTTGCGTTTGCGATTCAGGATGCCGGCGATATCGCGTTGGCTGCCGTTGGGGTTGTCGACGTAGCGAAAGGCGATCTGGTCGTTGTCCTCAAGCGTGTCCAGGGTCGCCTCGTCGGCGAAGTAGTTGCCGTCGTGATGGGCCACCGGGACGGTAATGACGTCGTGCGTGCCGTAGGCGTTGGTGAAGGCCGAATCGCGGCTCTCCACGCGCAGGCCGACGTCGCGGCAAACGAAGTGAAGCCCGGCATTGCGCATCAACGCACCGGGCAGGAGGCCGCATTCGGTCAAGACCTGAAAGCCGTTGCAGACGCCGAAGATCAGCACGCCGTCCTCGGCGCGGCGCACGACCTCCGCCATGATCGGCGAGTTGGCGGCCATGGCGCCGGAGCGCAGATAGTCGCCATAGGAAAAGCCGCCGGGCAGGGCGATGAAATCGACCGTCTCGAAATCGCTCTCGCCGTGCCAGACCATGAGGGGCTTGACCCCGGTGACCTTCTCCAGGGCAATGGCGATATCGCGATCACAGTTTGAACCGGGGAAAACGACGACGGCGGATTTCATCGCTCTCAATAAACCCTTCCCGTCATTCCCGCGAAAGCGGGAAGCCAGACCTTTCGAAGCGTAGTGGATTCCCGCTTTCGCGGGAATGACATGGTAGGTGCAGGTGCCGGAATCTCCATCGGCTCAGCCATCGAGCTCGATCGCGTAGTTTTCGATGACCGTGTTGGCCAGCAGCTTCTCGCACATCGCGGTCACCTGCGCCTCGGCTGCTTGCGGGTCGGCATCGGCCAGGTCGAGCTCGATATACTTGCCCTGGCGGACGCCCTCGACGCCGTCGAAGCCGAGCGCGGCGAGCGCGTGCTTGATGGCCTTGCCTTGCGGGTCGAGCACGCCCGACTTCAGCGTCACATGCACCCGCGCCTTCATGCGCTGGCCTTCCCGCTGTCTGCGATGCCGTTCTGAACTTCCTTCACGCCGCCCGAGCCGTTATGGACCGAAAGCTCCGGCGCCAGCCCGAGCCGCGACGCGACCTCCTGGTAAGCCTCCACCTCGCCGCCGAGGTCGCGGCGGAAGCGGTCCTTGTCGAGCTTCTTGGAGGTCTTGATGTCCCACAGCCGGCAGGTGGCCGGGCTGATTTCGTCGGCCAGCAGGATCTGCATATGGTCGTCGGTGTAATAGCGCCCGAACTCGAGCTTGAAATCCACCAGCTTGATGCCGATGCCGGCAAACAACCCGGTGAGGAAATCGTTGATCCTGAGCGAGAGCCCGACGATCTCGTCCAGCTCCTGCTCGGTGGCCCAACCGAATGCAATCGCGTGCTCGTCGGCGATCAGGGGATCGCCGAGCTCGTCGGACTTGTAGCAGAATTCGACGATCGCGCGCGG
>JAKSBY010000572.1 GCA_022360855.1 Sphingomonadales bacterium
CGCAAACGGATATCGGCGCCGCGGGCCTCGGCGATCTCCAGGAAGCGGTTGAAGATGGCAAGATGGGTCGGATGGTCCTGCGCCCAGCGGCCCATATGGTCGATGGACTGCCAGAAGGCCCAGCCGAAGGTCTTGCCGGTGCGCCGATTCTCGGCATCTACCTCGTGCATGAACCGGCTGGAGAAACAGCCCGTCTCCGCCGGGTGGGACGCGAGGTAGCTCAGGCCGGCGATGAGCAGCGGCTGAAGGTCGCTGAGATATTCCTCCAGTTCCTCGCCGGCGCAATCGGTCGGGTCCTGGCCGGAGCGGATCAGGCAGACATTTTCAGGTGCCGGCACCTTGAGGCGGCGGCCCAGCGCGTCCGGGTTTCTGCCGTCTGGCGAAAGCCGCTCAAGCGACGACGCCAATTGATCGGCGCCGGAAAGGGTGATCCGGTCTTTGGCGGCGCCCCAATAGCCGTGTTCCAGGACCGGTCCCTCGAACGCCTCCGCGTGCTGGCAGATCCCAGCCGGGCGGTCCGAGCCGGAGAAGAGGGTCTCGAAGCGCTCCAAGGGCGTCGCCACGGCCTCCAGCCAGTAGCCAACGCCATCGTCAAGCCGTGCCTCGTCCCGCCACCAATCGGCGAAGGTGCCGGTCTCATGCCAGGCCCGGAACGTCTCGCGGTCCTTCCAGTAGGTCACAGCGACGCGGTTCATATGGCCCGAAGGATCCAGGAATTCCGCCCATTCCACCCCCAGGGGCCGGGTGTCGGCTCCGAGAAGCTCGGCGACCGCAAGCTGCGCCGCGCCCAACCCGCCACCGTGATCCTGTATCCCGAGATAGGCGAAGACCGGGTAGGCAAGCGCCGGATCGAAGCGCCCGCTAAATGCCGGGACCGGTGGCGTCCAGTCCGCCGGCAGGTTTCTTGGGGTCTTGGCGAGCCGTATCGGCGATGAATCGGTCATCGGGCAATCCTTGTCGCGGCCAAGCTAGTTTCCACGCGACCGTGACACTTGATCCTGAGCGAAGCAAAACTTGACTCTGCGCGAGACCTGGCACTCGCAGCTTGTCGCGGCCCCGCTAAATGGCCTAGAATTCCGACACTAACTGATCTTGGAGAGGTCAGGGGAGGACATTTGTTGGACTCGCAGATCTATACGACCGACTCGGTCTCCGAGCGGGAGCGCCGCGCCTTTTGGCGCGACCTGATCTGCGACGTCTATGTGGAGCTGGAATGCGAGTATCCCCGGGAAGGGGAATTTTCGGGCCAGATTCACTTCCAGAGCCTTGCGGATCTGGAACTCTCGCGGGTGCGGACCGACGCGCAAGACGTTCTGCGCACCAAGAGCCGCATTTCCCGTTCCAGCCAGCAGGACTTTCTGATCAGCCTGCAGACGGCCGGCTTCGGCATCGTCGAGCAGGACGGCCGGGAGGCGCATCTCAGGCCGGGCGATTTTGCGCTCTATGACACGACGCGGCCCTACCGGCTCCGTTTCGGCGAGCGGTTCGAGCAGCTCGTGGTGAAACTCCGGCGCCAGGATTTGAAGCGCCGCCTGCCGCTGCCGGAAACGCTGACCGCGCTCAGGGTCGGCGGCGACCGCGGTATCGGGCGCCTGGCCTCGCGGCTCATTCAGTCCACATCCAAGCAGCTTCGGGCGGTGGACGAACCGCTGCACGGCGCCCTGGCCGAGAACGTCATGAGCCTGGTCGCTTCCGCCCTCGGATCGGTTTCGCCCGCCGCCGGCGCGCATCAATCCTCTAACCGCGTCGCCCAGCTCTACCGGGTCAAGACCTTTATCGAAGACCACCTTCACGACGCCGAGCTGACGGTGGAGACCGTGGCCGCGGCCCACGGGATTTCGCCCCGCTACCTGCACATGCTGTTCAAGCCTGAGTCCATGACCGTATCGCGCTGGATTTGGGAGCGGCGGCTGGAGCGCTGCCGGAAGGACCTGGCCAACCCGCAGCTTGCCGGCATGAACATTACCGAGATCGCCTTCCGCTGGGGCTTCAACGACTCGGCGCATTTCAGCCGCACCTTCAAGCAGCGCTTCGGCCACTCGCCCCGCGACTATCGGCACCAAATCCTGCCGGTGCACTGAGCCGAATTCGGGCCCATTTCGCCCAAAATCAATTCTCCCTTCCTCCCCGATCAGGAATCCGGCAGAGTGTCGCGCCAGATTCGGAGCGGTCGTGAAACAGTGGGCAATCCGTTATGGCAAAACCGTTCGCCTCATCGGCGGATCTCGATGAAAAGCAGGAAACCCTGGAGGTTCTCGCCGACGGCGTCTACGCGCTGACCGCCGAGGGCGATCCCAATGTCGGCGCCATCGAGGGCGAGGATTTTCTCGTCGCGTTCGAGGCGCGCGCAACGCCCGTCGCGGCGCGGGACTGGCTCGAAATGCTCCGCCAACACACCGACAAGCCGGTGAGGTATCTCGTGCTCTCCCATTACCACGCGGTCCGGGTCTTGGGCGCATCCGCTTTCGACGCGGACGAGATCATCGCCCATGAGAAGACCGCATTCCTGATCAACGAGCGCGGCATGGAGGATTGGGCCTCGGAATACGGCCGCATGCCACGGCTGTTCCGCGAGCCCGACTCGATCCCCGGCCTGACCCATCCGACCAAAACCTTCTCCGACCGCCACGTCATCGACCTCGGCGGCGCCCGGGGCGAGCTGGTGCTGGAGTATTGCGGCCGCGGCCACACCGCCGGCGACATCGTCGCCTGGCTGCCCAAGGAGGGCATCCTGTTCGCCGGCGACCTGGTGGAAGCGCGGGCGGCGCTCTATACCGGCGATGCCTTCCACATGGACTGGTCCGCCGGCACGCTGGACAAGGTCAAGTCGTTCGAAGCGCGGCAGCTCGTCGGCGGGCGGGGCGCGGTCGCCCGGGGCCGCGATGCGGTCGATGCCGCCATCGAGCAGACCCGCGGGTTCCTCACCGGCATGCAGGCCTGTGTCAAGCCGGTTCATGACCGGGGCGGGAGCCTGAAAGAGGCGTTCGAGGCGACGCACGCCGCACTGGCACCGAAATTCGGCGCCTGGCCGATCTTCGAGCACTGCCTGCCCTTCGACGTTCAGCGGCTGTGGGACGAGTATGCCGGCTACGACTGGCCGCGCGTCTGGACGGCGGAGCGCGACCGCGAGGTCTGGGCGCAGCTCCAGGACTGACCGCATGACCTACCAACCGCACCAACGGCCGATCTTCGACTATGAACGGGTGGCCGATCAGGACGCGAAGGAGCCCGCCCATCATCCGGTCGTGATTGTCGGCGGCGGCCTTGTCGGGCTGACCATGGCCATCGACCTCGTGGTCAAAGGCGTACCCGTGGTGGTGCTGGAAAAGGGCGAAACCGTGTCGGAGGGCTCGCGCTCCATCTGCCAGGCCAAGCGGACCTTGGAGATCTGGGACCGGCTCGGCGCCGGCGACCCCATGGTCGAAAAGGGCATCACCTGGAATGTCGGCAAGGTGTTTCACCGGGACAGGCTGCTCTATCAGTTCGATCTGTTGCCCGAGACCGGCCACAAGATGCCGGCCTTCGTGAACCTGCAGCAATATTACGTGGAAGAATATCTGCTCGACCGCCTGCATGCGTTGGGCGGAGCCGTACGCTGGCAACATGCTTTGGAGGCGCTGGAGCGCCACGACGACCATGTCCGCCTCACGGTCGCCACGCCGGACGGGCCTTACGGCCTCACCTGCGATTGGCTGATCGCCTGCGACGGCGCCCGCTCCCATGTCCGCCGGCAACTCGGGCTCGAATTCCAGGGCGAGGTGTTCGAGGATAAATTCCTGATCACCGACGTGCACATGAAGCCGGACTTCCCATCCGAGCGCTGGTTCTGGTTCGAGCCGCCGTTTCACGACGGCCAGACCGCGCTCCTGCATCGCCAGGCCGACGATATCTGGCGCATCGACCTGCAGATGGGCTGGGATGCCGACGTGGAAGCCGAGAAGGATCCGGCCCGCGTGATCCCGCGCATCCGGCAGATGCTGGGCGACGACGTCGATTTCGACATCGACTGGATCTCGCTCTACGTCTTCCAGTGCCGCACCTTGGAAGACTATGTGCACGGCCGGGTGATCTTCGCTGGCGACTCCGCCCATCAGGTCTCGCCCTTCGGCGCCCGCGGCGGCAATGGCGGCGTTCAGGACGTGGACAATCTCGCCTGGAAGCTCAAGCTGATCCTGGACGGCACGGCGCCGGTGAGGCTTCTGGAAAGCTATACCGAGGAACGGCTGTTTGCGGCCCGCGAAAACATCCTCAACTCGACCCGCGCGACCGACTTCATGACGCCGAAGACGGGCACCAGCCGCACCGTCCGCGACACCACCCTGGCCATGGCGGAAGCGCACCCTTTTGCCAGGGCTCTGGTCAATCCCGGCCGCCTGTCGGTGCCGGCGCATCTCACCGCGTCAGCGCTCAACACCCCCGACGACGACGCGTTTGACGGCCGCCTCGGCCCCGGGTCGCCGGCAACGGACGCACCCGTCCAAGTCGCGGGACAGGAAGGCTGGTGGCTCGATCAGCTCGGCGAACGCTTCGTCGCCGCCGTGCACGAACCGCCGGGCGATCTGCCCGAGGAGGTGGAAACGCCGGCCGGCCCGGTTTCGGTGATCGCGCTCGGCGAGGGCCAGCCGATCGCCGACCCGGACGGGCATCTGATCGACCGCTACGACCTCCAACCCGGCACCACCTATCTGTTCCGCCCCGACCAGCATATCGCGGCGCGCTGGCGCACCTTCGATGCCGCCAAGATTGACGCCGCCGTCAACCGCGCCTGCGCCCTCGATTAGGCCAAGACCATGCCCCTCTCGACCGATTCAAGCAAATTCACCGACGCGGACGCCTTCTACGCCGCGCTTATCGACGCCGTCGACACGCTCGACGACGATCAGGCCCGGGAGTTTCTCGCCGCCCTGGCGCTGATCCTGGCAAATGAAATCGCGGATAACGACGTTTTGAGCCAGGCGATCGAGGCTGCGCGATCATCGGTGACGGCGCGTTCCTAGCATCGCGCGCCCGGCGATCAGATAGGTCGCAACCGTCAGCGCCGCGGCACAGGCCATGACAAGGCTCATGCTGTTTTCGTTGCCGGCATAAAAAAACGCGCTGAGCGCGGAGCCGACGACGCCGGCGCCGATCTGCGCCGTTCCCATCACCGCTGCTGTGAAGCCTGCCGTTCGCTGCAAGGGCTCGAGCGCCAGCGTCGTCGCCACGGGCGCGATCATGCTGACGCCGAACACGAAGACCGTAACCGCGCCCCAGAACGCCCAAAGCGGCGGCGCCTCGACCCCGGCAATCACGATCAGCGCCAGCGCAGACAGGCCGAGAACGGCGATTCCGGCCGCCAGGACCTGCATCGGCGAGCGCCGCCTGAGCAGCGCCCGGGTGATCAGCGCGCCGCCGGAATAGCCGGCCGCGGCGATCGCGAAGACCAGCCCGAATTGAAAGGGCGCGATGCCATACTGCCCCATCACCACCGTAGACGAGCTGGTGATCATCGCCAGATAGCCGGCAAAGGGCAGGCAGACCAGGAGCATGCAGACAAGGCTCTGGCGGCTGGCCAGAAGCGCCCTGACGCTGCGCGCGAGCTGGCGGGCGGGCGGCTCCTTGTCGGGCTTGGCGTGGGTCTCAGGCACGTAGAGCATGATCAGGATGATCGTGATCGCGCCAAAGATGACGCTGGCGAGGACCGTGGACCGCCATCCCCAGACCGACGTCAGTGCGCCGCCGATCACCGGTCCCAAAAGCGGCGCCAGGCCGAGGATCGCCGTCATCACCGCCATCAGCACGGCACCGCCGTCCTTACCGGCGACGTCGCGGACGATGGCGCGCGCGACGACCGCGCCGACGGCGCCGAAGAATCCCTGGACCAGCCGGGCGGCGATCAGGATTTCGATCGACCGGCTCAGCGCGCCGACCGCGCCGGCGATAACAAAGACTCCGAGGCAGGTTAGGATCACCGGCAGGCGCCCGAACCGGTCGGAAGCCAGACCCGTCGGAAGCTGCCCCAGGGCAAAGCCGGCGAGATAGAAGGTGATGACAAGTTGGGCGGCGGTGTCGGTCGCGCCCATCCCTCCGCGAATCGCGGGGATCGCCGGCAGGACGATATCGATCGTCAAGGCCGAGATCGCGATCAAGAAGCCCAGCGCAACGATAAACGGGCGCCGGAAGCTGCCATCGCCGCGTCGCAACCGGGTCGCATCGGTGCCATCTACGGTATCGGTCATCGGCCATGATTAGCCTGCAAGGCCGCTCGGGCGCGACCAAAAATATCGCGCCAGAGCATGAAACGGCTTCGAATCCGTCTCCTGTTGATCCCGGCCGCAACGCGGGTTATCGAATCAAAGTGATTCTCCAAACCCGGCGATTCGCATGGAAGCCTGAGCAATTTAGATGCGGAAACTGAAGCCCCAGAAGCGCGGAAACTCGTCGCAGGATCGCGGCCACAGGGTTGTGGCGTCGATCCTCTCGGCGGCGCGCGACGTGCTGGTGGAGGAAGGCTATGCGCGGCTTACCATGCGCAATGTGGCGCGGCGCGTGGGCATCACGGTCGGTAACCTCTCCTATTACTACGCCAACAAGCAGGACCTGTTGCACGACCTCCTGGAAGCAGTGATCCAGGGCTATATGGAGGATTTCGACCGCATCATCATGGACCCCGAGTCCTCGCCCGAAGACCAGCTCCGCGCATTCATCCGCTTCATCATGGAAGACCTGGAGACCAAGGAGACAACCCGCTTCTTTCCCGCGCTTTGGGGTCTCGCCAATTACGACGACTTCGCCGCCGCCGAGATGTCCAAGATCTACATCATCGAGCGCGACACGATCGCCGAGATCATCGGCCGCATGCGCCCGGACCTCGGCAAGGAAGACTGCGACCTCCTCTCGCTGTTCATCTCCGCATCCATGGAGGGCCATACGATGTTCATCGGCTATCAGCGGGAAAAGGCGGCGGATGCGCGCGAGATCATAAACATCGCGGTCCACAGCCTGACCGAGCTGGTAAAATCCATCGACGCCCCGACGATCCGCGGCCTCGCGCCGGCGGCGAAGCGGACTCCTGTCGAAGTTCCGGTGTCCTGACCGTACCAGCTCCGGCACCGCAAGTTCTCAAAACCCAGACGTTTGTTCCGCTGGTTTGTCATTCGCCGGCTTGATCGGCGAATCCATATCGAGACCGAGCAGGACGTCAGCATGGACCCGCCGGTCAAGTCTGTCCTGAGCGACGCCGCAGGCGGCGTCGAAGGGCCGGCGAGTGACAGGTGAGCGGGACGGTTCGTGTCAGGCATGCGGCGGTATTGGGTCACCCCAAAAATCAGATGGTTGACAAAAGTAGGACGTTTGTCCTAATCTGGGACATAAGTCCTAGAACTGGCTACGCAGAAAAAGGGGAGGGAGTATGCGTTCCGGTCGACCCCGCCACCGTTGGGTGGCGCGCCTCAGCCTCATTCTCGCCTGCTTCGCATGGTGGAGCCCGGCATCGGCACAGCTTGCGCCCGAGCCGATCCCCAATGTCGAATCGCTTCCCGCCGACTATCCGGAGAGCTGGGTCTTCCTGCTCGACGCCAACTTCTTCGGGATCGAGGCCGGCAAGCTCGTGATCGCCGACATCGGCCACGACGTCGATCACCACAAGGGCGCGCTCAGCCTGGCGCAGTTCGGCAATTTCGCCGAAGCGACGACCCGGCCCGAGCTCTACACCATCGAGACCTTCTATTCCCGCGGCTCGCGCGGTGAGCGCACCGACACCTTGACGATCTACGACAAGTCGACCTTGCTGCCGACCGCCGAGATCATCCTGCCCGACGGCAAGCGGGCGCAGATGCTGACCGAAAAGGGCGCATTCCAGCTTTCTCACGACGAGCGCTTCGCCTACGTGTTCAATTTCACGCCCGCAGCGTCGATCTACGTGGTCGATCTGGTCGAACGCCGTATCGCCAGCGAAATCGAGATCCCAGGCTGCGCACACGCCTTCCCGCTCGGCGCCGGCGGCTTTGCCAGCCTCTGCGGCAACGGGGCGATGGTTTCCATGCGGCTCGACGAGACCGGCGCGCTGGCCTCGCAAAGCATGGGCGAGCCCTTCCACGATCTCGACAACGATCCGATGTTCTCGCGCCCGGCCATCGTCGGCGACATGTATTATTTCCCGAGCTATGACGGGCATGTGCAGCCGGTGGATCTGAGCGGCGAGGAAGCGGTCGCAGGCGAAGCATGGACCATTCCGGGCCTCGATGCGGATGGTGCGGCCTGGCGACCCTCGGGCTGGCAACTCTCCACCTCGGACAGCGCCGGACGCATCTACTTCATCATGCGCAAAGGGGCCGGCGAGGGCGATCACGATACCGGCGGTGGCGAGGTCTGGGTCTTCGACCCGGCGACGCAAAGCCGCGTGCAGCGGATCGCGCTTCGGCGCGACGCCATGTCCATCGAAGTCACCCGCGGGGACGATCCCTATCTCGTCGTCGTCGGGCCGGATATGTCGCTCGACGTCTACAGC
>JAKSBY010000379.1 GCA_022360855.1 Sphingomonadales bacterium
GCCCCGGTCAGCCGGGCGACGACCGTCTCCATGGCACGCAGGGCGTCGGTGTCGGGGTGGCCGCCCGGCCTTTTCTGCCGCCTGACGACGGCCTGATAGAGTTTGACCTCCCAGTCGTCGACCTCCATGTCCTCGAAGGGGATGGGTTCGGGGGCGGCCCCGTCGGGAGCGGCGGCTGGCGTGAGGCCGTCGGCCGGAGCCTCGGGGGCCTTGCGCCTTTTCTTCTTCTTATTCTTGGTCATAGCGCCCTTCCTTCGCCTGTAAGCAGGGTGCGGCGGTTTGGAATTCCGTTCGGGCTGAGCGCTTGTCCTCCGTAGCCTTGGCGAAGGAGGATGTCGAAGCCCGGGCGGCCGTCCGGTCCTTCGCCCTTCGACAAGCTCAGGACCTCAGGACGAACGGAGTTAGACGTCTCTTCCGGGTTTTCCCCGCCGCCGTCATTCCCATTCGCCCCACCGTCATTCCGGCGGAGGCCGGAATCCAGCCCCGCGTCGACATGGACCCCGGCTTTCGCCGGGGTGACGGGTTGGGAGTTGAGAGACGTATCCGGGTTTCGGGGATCAGGTGAAGCTGTGCTATGGGATGGATTAGCCATGCCAATCTCCTTCAAAGGTTGGTGTGGTCAGGGCTTCGTGGGGTGGTCTAGACCCTGCGGAGCCCGCTTTATGTTTCGTATGAAACAAGTAGTTTATGCGATTTAATACGATTTATGTCAACAGGAAAACGATGAGTTTGACGGGAACTTTCATATCCCGTTACATCCTCGAATGATCACACCCGCTCAATGTCGGGCCGCACGCGGCCTCCTGAAATGGACCCAGGAAGATTTGGCAGCAAATTCAGACGTTGGCATCATGACCATACGTACATTTGAAACCGACAAAGCTTCGCCGCGTCCGGGCACCATCAAGCTTCTTAAAATCGCCTTCGAAGCCGCTGGCGTCGAATTTCTGACCCGCGACGGTCAGGGCGTCGGTGTGCAGTTCGGGGCGGGCGGCGGTGCCGGCTAGGAGTCGGTCTGTTCGAGGAACAGCAGGATCGAGGCCATCATCCGGTAGAAGTCCGGATTGAAGGTGCTGCGCCGGATCACATGATCCTCACGCCGCTCGCGCGAATTGATGCCGTAGCGGATATTCGCGTTCTGAAGCGTTTTTGAGGGATCGCGGCATGTGGCCCAGCCGTCGTCGTCCGCCAGAAGCAGATAGTCCAGGCAGTGATAATAGGCACCGGGCACATCGCCATAATGGGGGTTGTCCGGCGCCATGGTGATGCCGAGATGCGACATATCGAGGAAGCCGATTTCCGGATAGGCGCCGGCACGGATCTCCACGCCCGCGCAGGGCGCGGTGTCTGCGCCGGTCGAGCTGTAGAGGATAAAGAGCCGGGCCGCGTCGACCCGGTTGCAGAAGAAACTCAGGACCTTCTCGGCCGGGACGACCTGATCGACCGCGCTCATGGCGAAGACCGTGGGGACGGTCAGGCTCGGTCCCTCCTCGGAATCGCCTATAGCATCCTGTAGACGCAAATACTCCAGCGCGGCGGGGATCGAGAACGCCTCGTATTTCGCCGGGTCATGCTCGGGTGCGATCTGCGTGTAGCGGCCTCGCGGGAGGGCGATCGCCAGGCGCGCGAGGAGCCGCCGCCCGCCGCCGAAGGGCAGGGCTCCCGAGGCGCCCGGCGCCATGCCGACGACGGCGCCGACCTTGACCGCCGCGTTCTCCTCCTGGCCGAGCCCGTGCAGGATCGCGAGCCCGGCGCCGGTCGAATAGCCGGCGACCGTAAGATCGCCGTGGATCTGGCCGGCAAAGCTGGAGACGCCGTAGGCCACCGCGTCCCGCCATTCCTCCAGGCGCACGGTGAGCAGGTCGCCGGGGCGCGATCCGTGGCCCGGCAGCAGCAAGATGCGGACGAGGTAGCAGTTCTCGGCAAAGACTTCCGCCATATCGCTCATCAGGAAGGGCGAATCGTAGAGCCCGTGGATCAAGAGCACGCCGCGCTCATAGCGGCCGTCC
>JAKSBY010000016.1 GCA_022360855.1 Sphingomonadales bacterium
AGGGCGGCGCTGTCGCTTTCGGCGGTGAAGTGAAAATCATCGATATGCAGCGTGATCTTCTTGGTGCAGGCGACGATCCCGTTGGAGAGCAGCTCGACAGCGGCGCGCAGGCCGGCAGCGCCATGCGCGTCATAATGCTCCACGGCAGCGCGAGTGATCGCGGGATCGATCTGCTCAAGGGCCGCGACGCAATAGTTCCAGGTGATGTCGATACTGCGGTCCGACGAATCGAGCGAAATCCAGGCGCATTCGGCGCCCCGCGCCCGTTCTTCGGAATAGGCTTGGCGCAACAACGTGCTTTTGCCGGCGCCAGCGCCCGCGACGATCATGGCGATGGAGCCAAACGCCAAGTCCTGCAGGCTCTTGAGGCATTCCGTGCGCACCACATTGTTGCCGCGCAGCGCCGGCGGCGAGAATTTTATGGTGGCGATCTGGCGATCCATGCGAGCGATAGCTCCGCCATTGCGCGGCTTCTCCGACTTTATCTCATCTAGGATCGGGGCAAAAGGCGCGGCGGCAGCAGGCGGAGAACCGCTCGGCGGCGGGCGAGAGCGCGTGGCCCTTTTTCCAGGCCAGGACGACGCCGCTTTTCGGCGCGTCCGCGGCGAGCCGGCGCGCGACCAGCGGGCGCCCGTCATAGGTGATCGCGCCCGCCGGCTTGGTCATCATGACCGCAAAGCCGAGGCCATGGCCGACCAGGCCGCGCACCATTTCGAAAGACGACGGCCGGAATGCCACCTTGGGCGCGATGCCGTCGGCGGCAAGAACCCCTTTGAGATAGTCGCGGCTGAGTTCCTCCGATGCCGAAATCATGGGGTGGTCGGCGAGCATCCCAGGCGTCAGTTCCGCGTGTTGCGCCAACTCGTGGCCTTCGGCCAGCAGCACGTACGGCTCCAACTCGGTCAATCCGACGGACTCGAGCCGGTCGTCGAGGCCGTAGTCGTAAATCAGCGCAACCTCGACCTCGCCGGACTGCATCGCCTGCAGGACGCGACGGTTGTCGCCTTCGACGAGATCGAGCTCCACGGGCCCGTGAGTCTCCACGAGTTCACGGATCAGGCCGGGCAGAACGAAGGGGCCGAAGGTGTGGAAGCAGCCGATGGCGAGCCGCTCTGCCGGCGCTTCGCCGGACCGGGTGGAAAGCTCGATGGCCGTCGAGGACCGGTAGGCGCGGTTGTGGTAAATCAGCGGCGAGCCCTTGGGCGCGGTAAACACATCCACCACCTCGCCAAAAATGACGTGATGGGTCCCGACCTTCTTGGTCGAGGCGACGCGGCAGTCGAAGGCGACCAGCGGATCGACGACCCGGGGCGCGCCGGTCGCCTGCACGGCCCAGTCGGCGCAATCGAACTTGTCCGGAACCGTGTCCTTGTAGCGGCCGGCGAAGGTGTCGGAAATGTAGCTCTGGTCGTCATGCAGGATATTGACGCAGAAGACTCCATTCTCGAGTAGCACCTCGGCGGCGGCGCTGCGCTCGTCGATGCACACCAGCAGGGTCGGCTTCTCGGTATCGGCGGAGACCGACGACATGGCCGAGACCGTCACCCCGGCGCGGCCCGCCGGTCCGTCCGTGGTCACCACGTTGACCGTTGCCGCGGCATAGCTCATGCCGTTGATGAACTCGGTTCTGAGATCCGGCCCGGTCATGCGGCGTCAGTCCTCGGCGCTGATGTTGGAGATGATCCCGCTCAAGACGCTATTCAGCGCGCCGATCTGCTCTTCGGAGACACCCTCGAAGGCTTTGGCGAAAACGCCGAAGGCAGCGCGTTGCGCCCGCAGCCGGGCCCGGCTGCCGCGGCGGGTCAGCAGCACCTCCGTAACGCGGTTGTCCGACGCGCGGGGCCGGGTCTCGACCAGGCCCTCCTGCTCCATGCGCTGCACGATGCGGGTCATGGTCGGCAGCTTGACGATGGCCTCGTCAGCCAAATAGGTGATGCTGCGCGCCCGCCTGCCATGCAAGAGCATGAGCACGCGGTATGCGGGAATATCGAGCTTGCTCTCCTTGAGAGCCTGTTCGAGCACCTGCAGATAGGCGTTGTTTGCCCGGGTGATCCAGTAGAACGGCCA
>JAKSBY010000437.1 GCA_022360855.1 Sphingomonadales bacterium
CGGGGCGCAGTGCGCTTCGTCCGGCACGATCTCCCGGGGCAGCGCCATGCCGAGGGCGCTGTCATCGGGAGGGGCCGGCAGATCGGCGGTCATCGCGATCAGCCGCTCCCGCGTCGCCGCGATGTAGTCGGCATACGCCATCCCATCCTCGAAGGTGATCCGGCTTTGGCCGGAGGGCTCGTGCTCGGGGCCATAGCCGTCCGGCTTGCCGCAGGCGGCCAGGGCCAGCAGGGCCAGCGCAATGGCTGCCTTATCAAGGCCATGAACCCTCATGACATTCCCTCTATCGTCCCGGTGTGAAAGAATGCTGCAACATTCGGCTTGCATGAGTAGACGGAAGTTGAAACGGAATCCACCGGAAGGAAACACATGGCCTGCATCTGGCGGAAATGCCTCGCTGCCCTTGCCATTTCATTCGGGATCGCCGGTGTGACGGCGGATTTGTCGACGGCACGCGGTGACGAAACCTTCCCGACGCTTTCCGGCGAAGAGCCCATCGTCATCGCCCATCGCGGCGCCAGCGGCTATCTGCCGGAGCACACCCTGGCGGCTTACGAGCTTGCCATCGATCTCGGCGCCGATTTCATCGAGCCGGACCTGGTCGTCACAAAAGACGGCCATCTCGTCGCCCGCCACGACCGCTACCTGTCGAGCACGACCAACGTCGCGGATCGCCCGGAATTCGCCGACCGCAGGCGGGAGAGGGAGGAGCATGACGGGGCGGACTGGTTCGTCGAGGACTTCACTCTGGCCGAGCTCAAGACGTTGCGCGCCCGTCAGGGGTTTCCGGGCGGGACCGTTCCACGGACGATCAATTGGAGATTCCGACATTCGCCGAGGTCATCGCGCTCGCCAAACGAAAGTCGCTGGAAACCGGCCGCGAGATCGGCCTTTACCCGGAGACCAAGTCGCCCGGTTACCATGCACGCATCGGGTTGGATTTCGCAGCACCGCTTCTCGGAGCGCTCCATGACGCCGGCTATCGGGAGCGCGACGACAAGGTCTTCATCCAGTCCTTCGAGCCCGAGATCCTCAGGCGCCTGCGGCGGCAAACGAAGCTGCGCCTGGTGATGCTGCTGTTTCCCAAAAGCGCGCTCGATCCCGCTCCGAGTATCGGCCTTGATGAGGTCGCCGGGTTCGTCGATGGGATCGGGCCGTCGAAACGGCTGCTCATCGGGCCGGACGGGACGCCGACCGGCTTGGTTACCGACGCCCATGCGCGTGGGCTGGAGGTGCATCCCTGGACGTTTCGCGACGACCGGTTGCCGGGCGGGTTCGATACACCCTATGATGAGTATGCGCTGTTTTTTGCGCTGGGCGTTGATGGGTTGTTTAGTGATTTTCCCGATACTGCCCGTTCGGCGCGGGCCATTTACCGGGCGCGCAAAGAGCTGGTCAAATAGGCGAAACGACGATGATCGACCTCATCCGGGGCATCATAGCTTCAGTTATTCTGCTGATTCTCTTCACCATAGCGGCGCGAAGCTTCTTAGGCTTCGTCGGCTACAGCCTTTGATCGGCGTTTTCCTATAGGAATTCTCCTGCATTCTACAGCCGGCGCCCGACCCAGATCACCCGGCCCAAGAGGTCGATCTCCCGCGGATCGCAGTCGGGCCAGGACTCGTAAAGCGGATTATCGCTTTTGACCAGGAGGCGGCCGCTGGCGGGGTTGATCGAGATTCGTTTGACCTGCAGCATTCCCTCGGTTCGCAACACATAGATGCCGTCGCGCCGCGGCACCTCGCAGGTCAGATTCACCAGGATACTGTCCCCATCGGTCAGGGTCGGATACATCGAATCGCCCGAAACCGTTATGACCGCGAGATCGCTCGGGTTCGAGGCGCCCATGCGCCGCAGCCAGCTCGCCCGAAACGGCAGGAATTCGTCGATGATGTCGGTGTCGACAACCGAGCCGGCGCCGGCGCTGGCGGCGACGTCGTAAACCGGGATCATCTGCAGCTCAGCGCCGGGATCGTAGCCGGCCGGCGGTCCTTCGCGCACCGCAACGGTCGGTCTCAGGGCTCCCAGCTGGGTCTCCTTTATGCCGAAGTGGTCGGCGAGGATCTGTCTGTCCTCCTCGTCGAGACGCTTGGGTATCCCGCGTTTGATGAATTGCTGCACATAGGCCGGGTTCTTGCCGAGCAAGAGAGAAACGGAACGATAACTGTCCTCTGAGCTCTCGCGAATGAGACGATCTAGGGTTGTGCGCACCCGATTAAAATCCATTGAAAATCTCCGATTGCGCTGAATCACAACTTTTAATTGAAAAAAGACTCTTGAACAATAGGATTTTTCCTTAATAATAGGAAAAAGCCTTCAGAGCTTAAGGCCGGAGTTCGGTTCGAAGCGAAGGGGATCAGGAAATCGTCAGAAAATGGGGGAACGAAAGTGGCCAGTTTGCGTAAATGCCGGCGGCCGTTTGGTGCGCATGGTGACTATAGAAAAACCGATATTGACAAACAGTACGCCTTTATGTACCAAAAAGGTTATATAGCACAACCAGAACTCGAACGCCGCGCGGCCAGGCCCTGCGGCGTTTTTTGGTGCGCCGTGCCCAGGAAAAAGGTCCGGTCAGCCTGAGCCGCAGGCTCGGCAAATCCCACGCTCATGTCCAATACCGCTGTTTCAGGGAGTTCACTATGACCACCGATGCATCGTGGCCATTACAACGTTCCGTTCATGGGGCCTTAGCCACCTGCGAGGCCCTACAACCCTTTCTCGGTGATCCGCCCCGCATCTTGTTGCGGCCCTGCAAGGAAACCGCCTTTCCACATGTGACTTTCGGAGACAGCCGTTCGAAGACCTGGTCGTCGGCCACATTCGACGGCCAGGAACACGAGATGGTTCTGGATATCTGGTCGGACCAGGACGCGGCGGCAGACGTCAAACAGATCGCGGCGATCGTCATCGAGCGTCTGCACAATGCCGACCTTCCGATTCCAGGCCATGCGCTCGTTGACCTGCAATTCGAATCCTCCGAAACCCGGCTCTGGCAGGAGAAGCGGCTGGAGCACTGCCGGCTCGAATTCAGCGCGCTGACGGTTAGCGACTGAGTTCCGGAATTACGGCAGGGGGCC
>JAKSBY010000564.1 GCA_022360855.1 Sphingomonadales bacterium
GCCCGGTGATTGCGGACATATCGAGCGCGAGAATCCCGACGGCACCGTCATTGTGACGATCACGCGGAACAAGGACTGCGAATCGATACCGAGTCTGACCGTGCCTTCTGTGGACCGCGATCACCTCAAACCGTGCCATTGTGACGACTAACCGGCCGGTATGCTTACCCCTTCAACTTCACGCCGATACCGCCCTGGTCGGTGAATTCGATGCCGGCGGTCTCGAAGGTCTCCTTTTCGAAGTTGCGGATAGTTGTGGCGCTGATGGCACAACGGCGGCCGTGCCTACCCGTTATCCTTATTGTTGCTGCGCTTGGCGGCGGTTTCGGGCATGTCGTGCTTCAGGCCGATTCGGATCAAGGCTCGGATGGCTTCGGACTCCGAATTGATGCGGCGGGAAAACCGGTATTCCGCAATCAGGTCCCGCAACTCATCGTCGAAGGTGATGACTTTTCGGCTGCTCATATGGCCGTGTTACCCGTTGAGTAGCTTTTGGTCAATGCGTATCGATAATACACTTGATATATGTGATATCACATATATACATTAGTGAGCGTTGAAGCGGGCTCCGCAGGTGGTCACACACCCACGAAGCCCTGACCACACCAATCTGCAAAGGAGATTGGCATGGCTGATCACACGACTAGCACACATCCCTACGAGACACGAGCCGCGCCCGAGATCGAGGCCAAGGACGACGAACTCGAAGACAGGACCGAAGCCCCCGAAGCCTCCGACGACGGCCTCACGCTGGCCGACGGGTGCAGCGAGGATTGGAGGTGAGCATCTGGAAGGCGGTGAAGTGCCGAGAGAAGGCGCCCGAAGGCCTTCCGGACTCGCAGACGCTCCTGGCCATGGAGGAATCCGTCAATCGCGTGATGGGCGCGTCGGTTCTGCTCTACGATCTCGCCTGCGCGCTCGACAGCTCGTGGGACGCGCGGCCCATGGGCCTGCTGTTCATCTCCGGCGCTATGAAGCGGGAAGCGGAACGCATCTACCGGCTCTATTACGGCGACTGGCCGCCCGCTCAATCCAGCCTGAGCATGGCCGATTGGTTCAGGGTCGGGCGCAGGACGCGGACCATGGAGAGGCCGGGGAAGTCGGGCGCCAGCTCCTTGGCGATCCACTGGGCGATGTTTTCCAGGGACGGGTTTTCGAGGCCCGCGATGTCGTTCAGCATGCGGTGGTCGAGCGTCTCCTTGAGGCCGGCGACGGCGCTCTCCAGCGCCGAAAAATCGACGATCCAGCCGGTCTCGGGGTCGGGCGTGCCGGCCACGCCGATCTCGACCCGGAAGGAATGGCCATGCAGCCGGTTATAGGGGTGGTCCGCCGGCATGTGGCCGAAGCGGTGCGCCGCCTCGAAGGTGAATTCCTTGATGATTTCCAGCCGGGACATGGTCTTATCGCTCGTTTCGTCTGCGGGCGGGTGAATAGAAGAACGGTGCGATCCTGTCCAGGGGAAAGTGTTTATGCCCGGCGCTGATTCGGCTTATGCGGCATCGCCAGCCCACTCCCCCACCCGACCTCCCACGGGATCGTATGCTCATGGGTGGTCGGGTGGGGGAGTGGGCTGGTGCGGGACTAACAAAAGTCGAAAAGAGCTTAACGCCGCGCCGTCACCTCGTAGCCGACGCCGCCGCAGTCGGGATAGACGTCCGGCTTCATGGTCGAGACCGTGGCGGCCTTGACGCGGGCGTCGGCCATCAGGCGTTCCAGGATCTCGTGGCAGAGCGTTTCCTGCAGATTGATATGCCGGTCCGCGACCAGCTCCAGTATGGTCTCGCGCACCACGTCGTAGTTGAGCACGTCGGCGATGCGGTCCGAGGCCGGACCGTCGCCGGGGCCGAGCTCGAGGGTGACGTTGATGGCCACCCGCTGCGGGCCGTTGCGCTCATGGGCGTGGATGCCCATGCGCACGGGCAGCACGAAGTCCTTGAGGAAGATGGTGCGGCGCGACGCGGTCACGGCGCGGGCTTCCCGTCGTCGACCAGGAAGGCTACGTCGCGGCCGTGGCCGGCCAGGGTCTGGCCGCCGTCCAGCACCAGGACTTGCCCGTTATAGATCGGCGAGGCGAGGATGAAGCACACGCCGGCGACGATGTCGGCAATCTCTACGCCGCGGCCGAGCGGATTGAGCGTGCGCGCTTTTTCATAGTTGGCTTCGGACTGCTTGCCCGAGACAAGCACGAGCCCCGGCGCGATGCCGCAGACGCGGACCTTCGGCGCCAGCGCCATGGCCAGCATCTCGGTCAGGCCCTTCAGCGCCACCTTGGGCACGGTGTAGGAGAAATAGTCCGGGTTGAGCGCGAACACCTTGTTGTCGATCATGTTGACGATGCAGCCCTCCTCGCCGTCCGGAAGCTGCCGCGCAAAGCCCTGGGCAAGGAAGGCCGGCGCGCGGACGTTGATCGCCTCATGCGCCGCCCACCCCTCGAGCGTCATGTCGGCGAGCGTGTCGTAGCGAAACAGCGAGGCATTGTTGACGAGCGCGGTCAGGGGGCCGTACGCCTCAACGGCGCGCGGGATAAGGCCGGTCAGCGCATCGCCGTCAGCCAGATCCGCGCCGATCACCGCAGCCTTGCCGCCGGCGGCCTCGATCCCGGCCAGCACCCGCTCCGCGTCATCGGCGGAGCGGTTGTAGTGGATCACCACGAACCAGCCGTCCGCCGCCAGCGCCTTGGCGAGCGCCGCGCCGATGCGCCGCCCCGCGCCCGTGATCAGGATCCGTTTCGCCATGGTCTCGGGCTAGCCGCTCGGCCCGGCAATTGCAAGCCGCATCGATTGACCGGGCTCGGGCGCCATCCTAGACTTTTGCCATGCCGCGCCAGTGCAACCACGATTTCACGCCCGAGCCGGAGCAGATGGCGCTCTGGCCGGACGCCTCGGGCAACACCATCAACGGATTGGGCGAGGCAGCCGAGCGCCGCGCCTCGCTCGTCTACTGGCACGACCCCGAGACGCTCGCCTTCGGGCAGGTGCAGAAGTGGTTCTACACCTATAACCATAGCCCGGAGGTGGATGCGGCCCGAGCCGAGCGCGCGGAGATTCTTGAGCAACCTTTGCCCGCCGTGGCGCCGGAGCGGGCCGAGCGTTCCCCGGAAGACTGGTCGCGGCTTGTCAAGGAACGGGCTCTGGCCGCGAGCGCCGATATCGTCGGCATCACGCGGCTCAAGGCGGAGTGGCTGTTCGAAGGCGTGGACTTCGGTTGGACCTGGGTCGTGATGCTCGGCGTCGCCATGGACTACGACGAGATGATGACCGCGCCCGAGCCCACGGCCGGCGCGGAGGTGGTGCGCCAATACGGCCGCGGCGCCAAGGCCGCCAAGGGGCTTGCCGGCTGGCTGCGCCGTGAGGGGTGGGACGCCGGGCCGGTGACCGGTCCCCTGGCCGGCGATCTCCTCTTGATCCCGCCGGCGCTCGCCTGCGGCTTCGGCGAGCTCGGCAAGCACGGCTCCATCATCAACCGCGCGCTCGGCGCGTGTTTCCGGCTTTCGGCTGTCGTGACCAACGTGCCGCTCGTCGCCGACGAGGAGGACAGCTTCGGCGCCGACGAATTCTGCGTCAACTGCCGGATTTGCGATGACGCTTGCCCGCCGGGCGCGATCCTGCATGACAAGCAACTCGTGCGCGGGGCGCGCAAATGGTACGTGGATTTCGACAAATGCCTGCCTTACTTCAACCAGACCTTTGGCTGCGGCATCTGTGTGGCCGTGTGCCCGTGGAGCCGGCCCGGTGTTGCCGAGGGCCTGATCGAAAAGCTGGCGCGCCGCCGGGCGCGGCTGAGACCATCCCCTAAAGATACGGGCTGAACAGCCAGGCGATGCCGTCGCGCAGCTTCTGCCCCACGGGCCGGTGGCGCATGTCGTCCAGGCTTATCTCGCGCGCCTTTTGCAGGCGCTTGTTGGCGTTCTCTTCCAGCCGCCTGGTCAGCTCGGGGTCGAAGCACTCCACATTGAACTCGAAATTGAGCCTCAGCGAGCGCGCGTCCCAGTTGGTCGAGCCGAAAAACGACCAGACGCCGTCCACCAGCATCAGCTTGGAATGATCGAACCGGCCCGGCGTGAGGAAGACCCGGCAGCCCTGCTCCAGAACGAAGGGAAGCTGAAACCGGCTCGCCCAGTTGACGACCCTGAGATTGTTGGTCTCCGGCAGGATGATGCGCACCTCGGCGCCCTTCAGCGCCGCCTGATTGAGCGCGGCGACGATGGTATTGTCGGGGATGAAATAAGGCGTCACCACGGTCACGCTTTCGGACGCCATGGAAAGCGCCGAGAGGATCGCCCAGCGCAGCTTGTCGATATCCTCGTCGGGCCCGTCGACGATGCCCCTGGCCACGGTGGTCGCGCCTTCGAGCGGCGTCAGTTGCGGATACCAGGCGTCGCCCTCCAGGACCTCGCCCGCGGCAAACGCCCAGTCCTCTGCGAATACCTCCATGGCCTGGGCCACCACCGGCCCGTCCATGCGGAACTGAATATCGCGGATCGCCGAGCGGCCCGAGACATCGGCGTAGTTGCCCTCGCGGATGTTCATGCCGCCGGTAAAGGCGGTCCGGCCGTCGACGATCAGCAGCTTGCGGTGGCAGCGCAAATTCATATAGGCCATGCGCCAGGGCACGGTGGAGACGTTGAACCGGGCATAGGGGATGCGGTCCCGGGCGAGCATGGTGGTGATGCGCGGGCGGCTATAGAGGTTGCCGACGCTGTCGATCAGGACGCGCACCTCCACGCCGCGTTCGACCGCGGATTTGAGTGCTTGCAGGAATTGTTTCCCGGCGCGGTCATAGTCGAAGATATAGCTGGTCAGCGCCACCGTATGTTTCGCCGCCGCGATGGCCTCGAGCATGGCGGGAAAGGCCGTATCGCCGCCATCGAGCGCGTCGACCCGGTTGCCCGTGGTCAGGGTCAGATCGCCGATCCGGTTCATCAGCTCGGCATGGGCGATCATGTCTTCGTTGGCTGCGGGGAAGAGCTGTTTGAGCGGCGGATAGAGCGTGGCCGGCGCCACCTCGTGCGGCGGCAGGCGCGGCGTTTCGGAGCGCACGCGCACCGCCCGGCGGCGGATGCGGTTGACGCCGAACAAGACGTAGAAGCTGGCGCCGAAGAAGGGCACCAGCCACACCAGCCCAGTCCAGCCGATGGCCGAGCGCACGTCGCGCTTGGTCAGCAGAATATGCGCCGAGGCGAAGCCCGGAATGGCGATCGCCAGGACGCCGCCGACGATCGGCAGCAACTGGTCCCACAGCATCATCATTCAAATAGATTGGCGGAATCGTGCCGCGATCAACCCCGGACCCCCTGGCGCTTGATGCGCCTCGCCGGCGGGATCATAGGGCAGAGGCCGGACGGCCCGCAAGCCGAGCCGAATTATGCTTCGCCGGCCTTCGTCGTTACCGACCGGCTCCCTTCGCCGCGAGATCCTCCAAAATCTGGGCGAGCGGGCGCAGATCATATCCCGCCGCGCCGGCCCGCTCGATCAGCACAGCCGGCGGATGCGCGCCGGAAAGCGCCGCGGTCAGCGCCCATAAGGTGGTCGAGCGCGTGCCCGAGCGGCAATAGGCGAGCACCGGGCCTTCGGCGTCCTTGATGACTTCGGCAAAAGCGTCGACCGCTTCGATCGAGAGCTGACCGCTGACCACGGGGATGTGGTGATAGGCGAGGCCGGCCTTGGCCGCCAGCTCGGCCGCCTCTGCAGTTGGTATCTGGCCGGGCTCCTCGCCGTCTGGCCGGTTGTTGATCACGACCCGGACGCCGGCCTCGGCCGCCTCGGCGAACTCGTCTGCCGTGAGCTGCGGTGCGGCGAGGAAGTCGTCGGTAATCGGTTTAAAGGGCACATGCTATCTCCGTGAAAGAGTGCGGAGTGTGTCAGGCCCCGACCCCTGCCGCAAGGCCTTGTGGGTTGTGCGTTGAGAATCCAAACTACTCCGGCCTATTGCAAGAACACCCAGCGGTCAGGGGACGATATGCCGCGGAAACCGAAACGCAAGCCCGTCAATCTCGCGCTCCAGGGCGGCGGCGCGCATGGCGCCTATACCTGGGGCGTGCTCGACCGCCTGCTCCAGGAAGACAGCCTTGCGATCGAGGCGATCTCCGGCACCTCCGCCGGCGCGGTCAACGCCGTCGTCCTGGCCAGCGGGCTGGCGACCGGCGGCATAGCCGGCGCGCGGGAGCGCCTGAGCGGCTTCTGGAAGGCGGTCGGCGCGTCGGCCAGCCTGAGCCCGGTCCGCCGCATGCCGTGGCAGCGGGCCTCCGACGGCTGGTCGCTGGATTCCTCGCCCGCCTTTCTGTTCTTCGACCTGATCAGCCGCGTCGCCTCGCCCTACGATCTCAACCCGATGAACTTCAACCCGCTGCGCCATCTGCTCGACGAACATGTCGACTGGCAGGCGCTCCGATCCTGTAACGACATCAAGCTCTTCATCTCGGCGACCAGCGTGCATACGGGCAAGGTGCGCATCTTCCATACCGACGACGTTACCGCCGATGCGGTGATGGCCTCGGCCTGCGTGCCGCATCTCTTCCAGGCCGTGGAGATCGACGGCGAGCCGTTCTGGGACGGCGGCTTTTCCGGCAATCCGTCCCTGTGGCCGTTCTTCTACGACACCGAGTCGCGCGACATCGTGATCGTTCAGATCAACCCCATCGAACGCAGGGAAACGCCAAAGACGGCGCGGGGCATCCTGAACCGGGTCAACGAGATCACCTTCAACGCCAGCCTCCTGAAAGAGCTGCGCGCCATCGACTTCGTCTCGCGGCTCGTCGAAGACGGGGTGCTGGACGGCAAGGACTATAAGGATCTCAGGATCCATCGGGTCGCCTGCGATGCGCTTCTCAACGAGCTGCAATCCTCCAGCAAGCTCAACGCCGAGTGGCCGTTCCTGCAGCATCTCTATGAGATCGGCAGCAACGCGGCGGCGCTTTGGCTGGAGACCGACGGCACCCATGTCGGCCGGCGTTCCTCGGTCGATATCCGCGCCATGTTCGGCTGATCACCGGCGGCGCGGCCCACGCGCTTTGCGCGATTATCCGGCCGCCGCCGCACCTGCTTAAGCCTTCGTTAACCGTCCTTCCCTACGGTCCGGATCGCGTCTCGCGCGGCTGTTCCGCGCCGCAAGCGTGGCACGAAAATTCTACACGGCCGCCGCCGGCCGGGGGCGGCAAAGTGGGCAAAGTGTCGCACTTGCGCAGGGTCAATCAGGCGCGTTTGGCGCAGCGGTAGAATCCGTCCCACTGAAGCAGGGAGCGCGGCATTCGCCCGCGCCAAGGGAGTAACTTATGACACGGAAAAGGACGATCGCCGGGGCATGTCTCGGCGCTTTCGCATTTTTGGCACTGGCGCCGGCGGCTTCGGCCGATCCGGGCTGGCAGGTCAGGCTACGCGGCATCGTGGTCGAGCCCGACGAGAGCGCGACGATCACGCCGATCGGCGGCGACGCCTCCATTGATACCGCGGTGATGCCGGAACTCGACATCACCTATTTCTTCACCGACAACATCGCGGCCGAGCTTATCCTGGCCGTATCGCCGCATAACCCGGTTGCGGTCGGCACGTCGCTCGGCGATGTGCCGCTTGGCGACGTGACCTTGCTGCCGCCGACCCTGACCTTGCAGTACCACCCGATCCCGGACAACAAGGTCAGCCCCTATGCCGGCGTCGGCGTCAACTACACGGTCTTCTTCGATACCGACGTGCCGACCGGCGGCGCGGTCACCAGCATCAACTACGACGACAGTTTCGGCTTCGCCATCCAGGGCGGTGTCGACATCAAGCTCGACGAAAACTGGCTCCTGAACCTGGACGTCAAGAAGCTCTGGCTGAACACCGACGTTTCCATCAACGGCGGCGCGATCACCGCGGATGTCGACATCAATCCGTGGATCTTCGGCTTCGGCGTCGGCTACCGCTTTTAGATCGGTTCTCCCGCAAGCAAAACTGGCCCCGAGGATTCGCTTGAATTCTCGGGGCTGATTTTCGATGCTCGGGGGATGGCGATCACCTGCCACCCACTGACCCCGGACCGCTGGGCGGATTTCGAGGATCTGTTCGGCAAGAACGGCGCCTGCGCCGGCTGCTGGTGCATGTGGTGGCGGCTCAAGCGCGCCGATTGGGAGCGCAAGGGCAACGCCGGCAACCGGGCCGCCTTCAAGGCCATCGTCGCGGCCGGCCCGCCGCCGGGCGTGTTGGCCTATGAAGGCCCGAAGGCCATCGGCTGGGCCGCGGTGTGTCCGCGCGCCGACCTGCCGGTGCTCGGCCGTTCGCCGATCCTCAAGCCGGTGGACGACCTGCCGGTCTGGTCCGTCTCGTGCTTCTTCATCCGCCGCGGCCATCGCCGCCAGGGCCTGACCGGCCGGCTCATCGAGGCCGCCGCGGATTTCGCCCGCACCCGCGGCGCCACCACGCTCGAAGCCTACCCCTGGGATACGGACGAGACGAAATCGGGCGGAACCATCTTCACCGGCCACGCCAACACCTTCGCGGCGCACGGTTTCGAGGCCGTCGCCCGCCGCCGCCCGCACCGCCCGATCATGCGCCGGGCGGTCTAGGCGGTTTCTCCTTAAGGGAGCATCACCAGCCCACTCCCCCACCCGACCACCCATGAGCATACGATCCCGTGGGTGGTCGGGTGGGGGAGTGGGCCAGTTCTTTGAGGGGATGGGCGGCACCGACGTAAGTCGAGATCAAAGTCCGAAACGTTCTTTCCTTCTCATGCCTTTGCCATTAGCTTCGCCGGTCCCTTTCGCGGAGCGTTGCCATGGCCGATTTCTACGATCGCATCACCGACAAGCTGGCCGCCTTCATGGCCGCCCAGCCCATGTTCTTTATCGCCACGGCGACGGCGGACAGCCGCATCAATCTGAGCCCCAAGGGCATGGATACCTTCCGCGTGCTCGACAAAAACACCGTCTGCTATCTGGACCTGACCGGCAGCGGCAACGAGACCGCCGCCCATATCCGGCATGACGGGCGGGTCACCCTCATGTTCAACAGCTTCGCGCGCAACGCGTTGATTTTGCGGCTCTACGGCCGGGGCCGGGTGGCGCGGCCGGGCACGGCCGACTTCGACGCCCATATCGGCCGCTTCGACGACACTGTCGGCATCCGCCAGATCATCTTCGTGGATGTGGAGACGCTGCAGACGAGCTGCGGCTACGCCGTGCCCGAGATGGAGCTTGTCCGGCCCCGCCCGGCCCTGACCAAGTGGGCAGAGAACAAGGGCGCGGACGGCATCCGCGCCTATTGGGGCGAGATGAACCTCACCTCCATCGACGGCCTCGAGACCGGGATCCTGGAGGAGTCGTAGGTCTTGCGGCATCGCCGGCCCAACAAAAAAACCCCATTGGCAAATTGGCCACATCGGCCGTGAAAGTGACTCGCATCGCCGCCCGAATCCGCGCCCGCGTCTTGACCGCCGGGCGCCGCATCGCGCAAGCATAGGGCCCGAGGGATATTAATGTTACGCATGGTCACCATATCGCCCGAGGACTATGGCGCGCTCGAGGTCATGCTCTCGGAGAACCGCCTGCTCGCCTCCGACCTCGAGGGCGACAACAAGCGCTTCTACGCCTTCGAGGACGAATCCGGCTGGCGCATGGGCGTCGGCGGCTTCGAGATCTACGGCACGCACGCGCTCGTCCGCTCGCTCGTGGTGGTGGAGGAATACCGCCAGCGCGGCCACGGCCAGGAGATGGTCGAGCAGCTCATCGAGACCGTGGCGGCCCTCGGCGTCACCCGGCTCTACCTCTTTACCGAACACGCCGAGAAATTCTTCAAGAAGCTCGGCTTCGCCCCGGCCGAACGCGGCGACGCGCCCGAAGGCATCCAAAGCTCCTACCAGTTCACCACCCACTGCGGCGACGACGCCACCTTCATGATGGCGGAGATCGGGGAGGGGTAGGATCAGGTTCGCGCCCTGATCCCCGCCGCCGGCCTTCTTGCCTTGCCGGTTTTTGCGCCCTACTGTCTGCTCGCATTTTGATCTTGGCACGAATCGCAAAGGCTGCTATGGTTCGTTCTCCATTTGTTCCTCCCCATCTCTACGGGCTTTACGAAATCGAAGATTGGAGAAACGGGCTCGCGATCATGAACTCGGTGCATCCCGAAAGCTGGCGAGAGATAACCACGGTACTGTCCTCGTTTCGTTTGAAACGAAGCCAGATCGTGGAGCCCGGAAGGAACAAATCCCCGATTGCAAAACACCTGGACGACGAGCTTCGCAGGTTCGATTGGAAAGAGAAGCGGTTCGACGTGAGTTGGGTAATAGATGACGAAGAACACAATGTGCTCACTCACGGGATTGACTGCTACAAAGACCGTGTGGCCCTCGAGGTCGAATGGAACAACAAAGATCCGTTCTTTGATCGGGATCTGCTGAATTTCTCTCATCTCTTTCAGCTGGGCGCGATAGACGTGGGGGTCATTCTTACCCGCAGCTCCCGACTGCAGGAGATTTTCGATGAGCTCGGAAAGGGCAAGAGCTACGGCAACTCCACGACGCATATGAGCAAGCTCATTCCCCGCGTTGAGGCGGGCGGTGGCGGAGGATGTCCGCTCATTGCGTTTGGGATCAGGAAGGAGGCGTATGAAGATGACTTGGGCACCTGACAGCGCGCAAGAGCTTTTGCATTTCAGCGAAGGCAGGCGTTTTCATACGATTCTCGCCGACCCGCCGTGGCAGTTCACGAACCGTACCGGAAAGATGGCTCCCGAGCATCGGCGCCTGAGCCGCTATGCGACGATGCAGCTTCCTGAGATCAAAGCTCTGCCGGTGGCAAGTATCGTGGAAGAACCTGCGCATCTTTACCTGTGGGTGCCGAACGCCCTTTTGCCCGAGGGTATCGAGGTGCTGCGGTCGTGGGGCTTCGAGTACAAGTCGAATATCGTGTGGCACAAGATACGCAAGGACGGCGGTTCGGATGGCCGGGGTGTCGGCTTCTATTTCAGGAACGTCACGGAACTGGTGCTGTTCGGGGTGCGCGGCAAGAACGCCCGGACCCTCGCGCCGGGCCGGCGGCAGGTCAACCTGGTCGCGTCTCAGAAAAGGGAACACAGTCGCAAGCCGGATGAACTCTACGACGTGATAGAGGGCTGCAGCCGTGGCCCCTACCTGGAACTCTTTGCGCGCAACACGCGGAAAAACTGGGCGGCGTGGGGCAACGAGTCCACGGACTATCAGATCACCTGGGATACCTACGCCCATAACAGCCAAGCTCAGGCCGTCGCTGCGGAATAATCTGCATACTCCGATAAAATCTCACCCCCTCAGCTTCAACCCACCACCATTCTCGTCGAGGAAGGCGACGCCGTGGGCTTCGAAGGTTTGGCGGAGGATTTTGAGGGTGGATTTGTGGGGAGTGGTGACTTCGAGTTCGAGTTTCTTGATGGTGCTCAGGCCGATCTCGGAGCGGTCGGCCAAGTCCTGCTGCGTCCATTTGAGAAGGCCGCGCGCCGCGCGGCATTGGGCGGGTGTCAACATGGGGCGATATAAACGTCCATAAGTATTCCCGTCAAACGGTCAATTCTGGCTTGACAAGAAGACACTCTCAGTGTCTTATAACTCCACTTGTGTCTTACTCGAAGCGGGCTTCGCGAGGTGGTGAAGCACCCCACGAAGCCCTGACCACACCAACCTTACCAGGAGATTGGCATGGCTAATCCATCCCATAGCACAGCTTCACCTGAACCCCGAAACCCGGATACGTCTCTCAACTCCCAACCCGTCACCCCGGCGAAGGCCGGGGTCCATGTCGACACGGGACTGGATTCCGGCCTCCGCCGGAATGACGGTGAGGCGAATGGGAA
>JAKSBY010000795.1 GCA_022360855.1 Sphingomonadales bacterium
GACTACGCGGCCCGCAGGGTCACGAACTATACCGAGGACGACGGGCAGGTCGTATCGCTCGTCGGTTTCGTGCCTGGCGCCGATGCGCTCATTGTCCGGCGCGGTGCCGGAACGCTCAATCCGGCCCATCTTCCCGACCCGCCGAAACGGGAGTATCTGCTGATTTCCCTGCCGGACGGAACGGCCGAGAGGCTGGAGACGAACGGCGCTCTGGCCGCGCCCGAAATCGCGCCGGACGGCACCCGTCTCTATGCCGCCAAGGGCGGCGACGTCTGGTCTTTCCCTCTAGCTAGCGAACGCGCGGGCACACGGTTGTTCTCGGTGCGCGGACGGGTCACCGGGCTATGGGCGTCGCCGGACGGGGCCAAGCTTGCTTTCCTGAGTGACAGATCCGTCTACAAGCGCGGCAAATATGCCTTTGTCGGCGTGTTCGACCTTCGGACGCGAACGATCACCTATCTGGCGCCCGGGCTCGGCATCGACCAGAATCCGGTCTGGTCGCCGGACGGGACGCAGGTCGCCTTCATCCGGTTCGGCTACGAGCCCCGCACCTGGCGGTTCTCCAATCACCGCGAAGGGGCGCCGTTTTCGGTGATCGTCGCCGATACCGAAACCGGGGAGGGCAAGGCGGTCTTCACCTCCAAGACCGGCTACGGCAGCCGCTTCAACGGCTTCAGAGCCAGCGGCTATTCCGGGCTCGGCGGGGTCGGGAACCTCTTGTGGCTGGCCGACGGCATGCTCGTATTTCCTTACGAAAAAACCGGCTGGAAACTGCTCTACGGCGTCCCGTCAACGGGCGGCGAAGCGTGGCTCCTGACGCCGGGCGAATTCGAGATCGACGGGGCTACGTTGTCACCGGATCGCACGACCGTCGTCTACTGGGCGAATTCGGAAAGAGACCCGCATCGGCTCGATCTTTATCGGGCAGAACTCGACGGCGCTCTGCGGCCCGAGCCGGTCGGAACGGCCGCAGACGAGACCATGCGTTACCGGGCGGTCTTTGTGGATGACGATACGATTGCCTATTTTCATGCGGGCCCGAAGATTCCCGAACGGCTCGTGGTGCGTCTGCCCGCAGGCCGCGTGAAACAGATCAGCACCGGTCCGGCGCCCGGGGACGCCATCACATCCAAGGGCAGGCTGCCCGAGCTTGTGAGCTTCAAGTCCCTCGACGGTATGGAGATCCCGGCCATCCTTTATCGGCCGCGCTCGGGCCGGGGCGCGGGCCGGCACCCGGTGATCGTCAACGCCCATGGCGGCTCCCGCTACAAGGTGTATCCCATATGGGACACCTTCTTCGGCCATGCGACCGTTATCGACTACTTCCTCGGGCGCGGTTATTTCGTTCTCGACGTCAACTATCGCAGTGGCACCGGATACGGCCTGAATTTCCGCGAGCCGGAAAGCTATGGCGGGCGCGGCGCCGGCGATGTCGACGACTTCATTGCCGCTGCCGAATATCTGAGGACGAACGTTCCCGAAATCGACCCCGACAGGATGGTGATCTATGGCCATTCCTACGGTGGCCATATCGTTTCCAACGTTCTCGCGCGCTCCGACGTCTTCGCCGCCGGCATCGATTCCGCCGGCGTCGGCGACTGGGTGGTTGAGATGGAGAAGGACTTCAACGAGGTTCTGCAATTCAATATTCCGCAGCGGCTGGAGCTGGAACGGCTCGCCCATGAATCCTCGGCGATCTCAAAGATCGACGAATGGGGGGACGAGCCCATCCTGTTCCTGCATGGCGACAACGATTCTTCCGCGGCCATGCAGCAATCCCTCGAGCTCTATTTAGCACTCCAGCGCCGCGGCAAAGACGTGGACGCATTGATATTTCCGGGCGAGGCGCACGGCATTCTCCTGCGCAGGAACCAGATCCGATACATCCGCAGGATCGAAGACTTCCTCGACCGGCGCCTGCAATAGCCGGCGCGCTCAATGAACCTGTCCCTGAACGAAATGTCCGATGAGGAGATTCGCGGCCAGTTCGCCTTGCCCGAAGACATCGCCTACTTCAACTGCGCCTATCTGTCGCCGATGTTGAAATCGGCCATAGAGGCGGGCGACGTGTCGGGGAACGTCCGCGCCCGGCCATGGCGGATTACCGAAGAAAACTTCTACGCGGAAATCGAACTCGCGCGGCGTCTCTTCGCCCAACTTATCGGTACTCCGCAAGACAATATCGCTCTTATTCCCGCCGCCAGTTACGGCCTCGCCATCGCGTGCCGCAACACCCGGCTTACGCCGCAGCGTTGCCGCATCATTCTCGTAGAGAACGAGCATCCGAGCAATTATCTGCAGTGGCGGGAGAAGGTGCGGTCGGAAGGGGGCGAATTGACGGTTGTTCCGCTCTCCGCACTCCGCGATTCGTCAGAGGCGCTTTGCGATGCCATTGACGATCGCACCGCCGTCGTCAGCCTGTCGCCCTGCCATTGGATCGACGGTACGCTCATCGATCTCAAGGCCGTGGCCGTCGCCGCGCGCGCGGCGGGAGCCGGTCTCGTCGTCGACGGCACGCAGTCCATTGGCGTATTGCCGTTCGATTTTGACGACATTCGGCCCGATTACCTTATCGTCGCCGGATACAAATGGCTGTTGGGGCCCTATTCGGTCGGGTTCCTAGCGGCGCCTCCCGAGCGCCATCACGGCACGCCCCTGGAGTTCAGCAAGTATAATTGTGGCACGGAACCCGCGCCTTATCGCTGGTCGTCCGGTCGGCTGGCATATCCCGAGGGCGGGCGGCGTGGCGCGCGGCGCTACGACGTCGGCGAGAACGCCAATTTCTGCCTGATGCCGATGGTCAATTGCGGCCTTGCGTGGGTCAATGCCACAAAGTCCGACCTGTCCGAGCGGCTTGGTGGCATCACGGACACGCTCGTCGGCATCCTGGCCGAGCACGACATCCTGCCTTTGGCCGCCGGGAACCACGCACCTCATCTGCTTGGGTTCCAAGCCGACGGCCGGCGCCAACGGCTTATCGATGCGTTTCGCAACCACAAGATCTGCATATCCGTCTATGGAGATATCGTCCGCTTTTCGCCGCATGTCTACAATACGAAAAGTGACCTCGACGCCTTGGCCGCGGCGGTTCACGGAGCGCTGGGTGCGACCGGAGATTCGTAGTGCGGCTATTGGCTAAGTGCGGGCCTTGCCGGCGACAGATCCCGCGCCCGCACCCCCAGGGCGGCCACGTCGGCGGGCAAGCCCGACCCGTCAATCAGCGCACGCGCAGTACGCGCGGCGGTCGGCGCGGTCTGTATGCCGTACCCGCCTTGACCCGCCAGCCAGAAAAAGCCCGGGGCATCCGGGGCAAAGCCGATCACAAGTGTTTTGTCGGCGACGAAGCTCCTTAATCCGGCCCATGAGGCCTGCAACCGCCGGACCGGGAAACCTGCGACTCGCTGGACCCGGTCGACGGCGATCGCCGCATCCAAGTCCTCGGGATAGGCGTCCATGGGCGCGCTCGGCGTCTCGTCGGCGGGGGAGGCGAGAATGTGGCCGGCGTCCGGCTTGAAATAAAACCGCTCATGGATGTCCATGACGGCGGGCCATGTGTCGACGCTGACGCCGTCCGGAGCTGCGAACAAGACCGCGGTTCGCCGCTTGGGAACGAGGCCGACGGGCCGAACCCCCGCCTGCGCGGCGAATTCATCGGCCCATGCACCGCCGGCGTTGACGAGGATGGGCGCCGCGTAGGCCGTGTTGTTCGCAACCACCTCCCAAGCCTGGCCCTCGGTTCGGATCGTCTGGATCTCCGAATCGAGCACGAAACGAGCGCCCGCTTGCCTGGCGCCGCGGACAAAGCCCTGCAGCAAAAGGTCGGCGTCCAAATCGAACGAGTCGGGGTCGTAAACGCCCCCGCATATGCTGTCGGGTTTCAGGGACGGAACGCGTTTCATGCAGGCGTCGATACCGACCACGCGCATTGAGGGGCATGACGGCGCGACCTCGGCATGAAAGGCGGCAAGCGTGGCCTCGTCATTCGTCCCGCCGATATACAGCACGCCACGGGGGCGCATTAAGGGCGCCTCGGCGAAGCCTGCGGGCGGTGACTCCAGAAACGGCCGGCTGGCCAGCGACAGCCCGCGAATGGCCTTGTTTCCGTAGCTGCCGACATACATTGCCGCGGACCGACCGCTGCTGTGATAGCCGGGATGGGATTCCCGCTCCAGCACCAGCACGCGCCTCGTTTTGGCGAGCTCGTAGGCCGCCGAGGCGCCGGCTATGCCTGCGCCAACAATAATGACATCAAACTGCCGAGGCATCGCCGGCGAGGCCGCCCTACTGGCCGACGGCGGTCAGTTCGAACGTGCCGTTGCCCAGCCGCAGGATGATGCGTTTGGGTGCGCCGTCGGCCTTGATCAGCTCGATCGTGCCGCCGCCCTGATTTCTCGGCAGAAACAGTTCGGTCCTGCTTTTCGCCAGCGGGGTGAGGTCCACATCGATGCCGTCGATGCGCATGATCAGGGCGCCGTCGACAACCGAGAGCGTCGTCGGCGCAAATCCTTCCCCCTCGTAGCGGGCCACGAAAGCGGCCATATCTTCCGGCGTGAGTTCGAGGGTCTCCGGCTGCTTGCCGGTCAGCGCGTCAAGGCCGGTTCGGGCGTTCTGATCCTCGGAATCGAGTTGCAGGGCCTCCTCATAGTATCGGATCGCCTTTTGGCGGTCGTTCTTGTTTTCGTAATACTTGGCGATCTTCACGCGGGCCCGGCTTGAGGCGGGAAACGTCTCCAGATTCAGCTTCAGGAGGTCGATTTGCAACTGCGCGTAGAAAGCCGCCTTTTCGGGATCGTCCAGCTTCTCGGCATGCGCGCCCGCGGCCTCGGCGATGCCGTCCACAAATCCCTCATGGGGTGGGACCGTGGCGCCGGTCTTCTCGGAATAGGCCTGCATATGCGCCAGCAGACGGGCCTTTCCGCCGCCCGGGAACAGGATATCAGAGCGGTGCGGCAGATATCCGCCCCAAAGATAAAGGAAGCCCTCGAAAAGCGCCGGCAAAAGAACGGTGCCGTGATTGGTGCCGGGGAACAGCTTAAGCTCGGCCTCGACGCCGGGGAGGCGGTGGCGCTCGAGAATGTCGAAGAAACGGAGATTGCCGACGAGCATGCCCGTATCGTCGTGAAACCCGGTCGTCTCCTTCTCGGACACCGCCATGTAGAGGCGCCCCCGGGGTTTATCCGAGCCTTCGAGCGCGTCTTCGAGCAGCCTTATGATCACCTGATCGTCCCACCAGGCGCTGGCGTCGAGCGACAGATAGTGCTGGAAGGTGCCCGGCCGGCTGAGGAAGTTATACAAGACCGCCAGACCGCCGACCGAATGGCCGACCACGGTGCGTTGCGCCGTGGTCCGGTAGTTGGTGTCGATGTGGGGGACAAGCTCCCGGGCGATGTAGTCGAAATACGGCTTCGCGCCGCCGCCATATCGATTTTCGGCGGGGTCGCCCTGAGAGTTGGGGTTGGCCTTTGTCGGGGTTGTGTCGATCAGCCGGTTGGAGGTGATGGAAAAGGGCGATTCGATACTGACGACGATCATATCGGGGATCTGGCCGGTGAACGCCAGATGGCCGATGATGGCGGAGAAGAAATCGGCATAGCTGGTCCCGGTCACCAGATAGATAACGGGGAAACGGCGGTGGCCGGTTTGGCCGAGAGCCGCGGCGGCGGCGTAGGACGGCGGCAGATAGACCGTGTGGGTTCTTTTTTCCTTGAGGACGGCCGAATCGATGGTGCCGGTTTCGGTCGTAAACTCCACCAGCATGTTGGGTCGGTTGCCCTGCGCCGCGGCGGCGGTGACGGTGGCCATCGCGAGGACCGCGCAGAGGCCGAGAAAAGTGTGGCGCATGATCGTCATTGTTTTTCTCCCAAGGCCGTTGCGGCCTCTTCGAGAATGCGGACCAGCCAGGCTTGCAGTATCAATGTGCTCAGATTGGCGGTGTTGCACAGAATGACGGCGGCCACATCGTATTCGGGCGAATACCAGAAGGCCGAGGTATGGCCGTCCACTTCCCCGGCGTGCTCATAGCTGACAGCGCCGCCTTTCGGGGACCTGATCCACCAGCCGATCCCCATTTTCATCCTCACGCCGAGAAACGCCCGGCCGGTATCGGTCACCGGAACACGCATCTCCTCAAGCGTCGCGCGCGAAATCGGATCGCCGGGCCGGTCGTGCTCCTTGAGCTGCAGGATGGCGAATTTCGCCATGTCGCGCACCGAGGAGGTGACGCCGCCCATTGCGGCGACCTCGCCAAACCGCGCCCGCGGCTGCTCGGTCCTGTTGCCTTCGGCGTCCCAATAAAACGCCGCCAGCCGCCGCACCTGGC
>JAKSBY010000755.1 GCA_022360855.1 Sphingomonadales bacterium
ACCGTATGGGTGAAGTAGATATACTCCTTGCCGAGCTGATCCTTCCTGACCGCCATCATCAGCGAGCCGGTCTTGGGATCCTGATAGAGCGTAAACAGGCCGTCGAGGACGGTCTTGTCCTCGACCATTTCGGCGAAGGATTTCTCGTCTTTCTTGTCGCCATTTTCCTTCGCCTCGCCGTTTTCCTGGGCGAAAGCGACCGAGCCGACGGCAAAGATGCCGAGGAGCGTCAGGCCCCTGCCGAGCAGGGCGCAAAACTTGAAAAGGTGAGTCTGCATTGGATGGCCTCCCGAGCCATGATTCCGTGTCTTTATAACTGTTAGGTTCGATTACTGGGGAGGCTAGCACTAGCGGTAGCAAAAGTTGAGGACAACTTGGCTGCGACGAAACGAGTTGATGGTGCGAAAAGCCGCCGCCGGCAGTTTTATTCAGCGGCAACCGCCATGCTCTTGGAATAGGCGTTGGGATCGTGCTCCAGGGCACCTTCAGGCAGGCACGACCACAGCTTACCCAGCTTCTTCCTGATCCGATCGACGTAGAACTCGGGAACAATGCCGGTCTCGCCATCGACAAAGGCGCGGAATCCCGCGTCCTCGGAGAGCAGCCGGCGCACGGTCATCTGATAGCCGATACGGTCGTTGGTGACGCCCCGCGCCCAGTTCAGCCATTTGATCTTCCACGGACTGTTGGCCCGGAACCGCTTGCCGATGGCCGTTCGCGAGAGAGCGTGGCGGGTCACCTCCACGGTCAGGTCGTAGAACTCCTCCCAGCCGTAGTTGGCCGGGGCAACGTTGGTCGCGTGGTTGCTGTCGAGCAGGTGAAACGGCGTCGGCAACACCCGCCCCGCCGACTGCAACTCCATATTCACGGGCGCCGCGCGGCCATAAGCCGTCAGCAACGAAAACGCCGGATAGGCGCCCGGCGCGAGATCCAGGAATTGCTTGGTCAGATCGAAGGGCTCCGCCCCCTCGTCGCAATCCAGCCCGAGGATGAAATTGGTCTGCACGAAAGGGATATGGTCGAGGATCAGATTGACGTGATCGGCGACCTGTTTGACCTTTTCCATGCCCTGGACGCGCGTGGTCTTCGACTTGTTGCCGTAGTCGTACCAGGATTCGATCCCCGGCAGCATGCCGATGAAGCCGTTCTTCTTCAGCCGCTTGAGGTTGGCCTCGGACAATAGCGACAGCGAGCTTTCGGCGACGAAGTTCATCGAGCCCGGCGGCACCGCCTCTTCGATGGCGTCCATATAGTCGTTGAAGCGGATACCGAAATTGGGGTCGTGCCAGCCGACCCGCGGGCGCCTGAACTTGGTGCGCAGGAACCTGAGATCGGCCTTCAGCTCTTCGAAGCTAAGGGGCTGGTAATCGACAGTAGAATCGATACAGAAGCTGCAGGTATAGGGGCACCCCATACTGCCGATCATCGGCACCAGCTTGGCGACCGGCGCCTTTTTCAGCGCCGCGTCGACGAATTTCCAGCGTTCGCGGACGCTGGGCAAGGTCCGCGGCTGGCCGGGCGCCGAGATCTGCCGGCCGAGCGGGCGGTGCGGCGCCGCGTCGCCCAGCACCGCGTCGATCTCCGGCTTGCCCGTGAAGCCCAGCACGTAGTCGAAATACTTCGCCGCGTCCTCCGGATAGCAGCGCGCGTGCGGTCCGCCGAGCGCGGTAACGGCGCCGGCCCGGCGGTAGACGTTGGAGATGGCGTAAACCGCCTGCGCCGAATAGGTGAAGGCGCCGATGAACAGCACGTCGGTCTCGTCGGCCCAGTCGGTGCCCTCCCCTTCGAAGCCCGTGTAGCACTGATAGTTGACCCGGTGGCCAAGCTCCTCCGCCCACACCGCCACGGCCTGCGGCATCACCGACGCGTAATTGGCATTCATCAGCCAACCGAACGGGTCCCGTGTCGGGCCCTGGGCGGTCATGTCGATAATCGTGACGTTGAGACGCTTCATCCGGCGCTTCCTTTCAAGTAGCCGAATTTAACGGCTTTTCGCCGCCATGACGACGGAAAAGCCGTGCCGGAGACTCCTATAGCATTCTGCGTATAGATCGGCTGTCATTGCGAGCGGAGCGAAGCAATCTCGTAGCCGAAGAGCACCGTTCCTCCAGTCATGCCCGTGAAAACGGGCATCCAGCGGCATTGACATGGATTCCCGCGTGCGCGGGAATGACGGTAATGGGTCGCGAGATTGCCGCGTCGCTGACGCTCCTCGCAATGACGGATCAACGCTTCGATTAACGTCGGCGGGAGATGCGGGCGACTTCGCGGTCGACGAGCTCGTGGACGATGCGCGGCAGGTTCTCGTCCAGATAGGCCTTGAGCATGGGCTTGAGCATTTCCCTGACGAGGCCTTGCAACGTGTTATCGGCGCCGTCATAGCCGGAGACCATGAGCGCCGACAAATGGTCGAAGGACTGGCCTGCGGTCGAACTGGCTTCGTTGGACGCGATTGCCTCGGCCTTACCGAATTCGGCGTCGGCCGCCTCGGCCACCTCGGTCAGCTCCAGAATGCCGGAATCCGCGGGTTCGGTTTCGGGCTCAGGTTCCGGTTCGGGCTCCTCGTCGGCGAACTCGGCCTGGACTTCGGGTTCCGGCTCGGGCTCTGGCTCTGGCTCCGGGGCCGGTTCCGGTGCCTCCTCTACGGTTGCATCGGCGGCCTCTTCGGCCGCGGCTTCCTGCGCCTCGGGCGCGCCGTCGCCATCCTCGGAAATGATCCGCCGGATGGAGGCGAGAATCTCCTCCATCGTCGGCTCTTGGTTTTCGCCGCTATCCGTCATGACATCGGGGTCCGAGCTCATAGCCGTCCTGACCACATGGTGATAAGAGCTAACGGGTCGCGGTCAAGAAAAGGTTACCGTTTCGCGACAATGTTCATTCGTAATCGAGGCCGATGCGCGAATCAAGGGCAGGCTTTTTCGCCCCTAATCCTCGGTGCCCCAGCCGTAGAGCTGCCATTTGACGCTGTTGAAATTGTCTTGCGGCTCGTAGATTTCGACCGGCAGGCCAAGCGCCCGCGCATTGAGCCGGCCGATGGCCGAGATCAATGTGAACGCGGCGACATATTCGTTCCGCTCGGCACGCACCAGATTCACTCGCGAGTCGAGAAGTTCCTGCTCGGCATCGAGCACATCCAGGGTGGTGCGGGAGCCAACCGCGGCTTCCTGCCGGACACCCTCCAGGGCGATCTCGTTGGCGCGCACCTGGCTCTGGTTCGATTCGATGCTGGCCTTGGCGGCGCGGTACTGCTCCCAGGCGGTACGCACGTCCTGCTGCGCCTGACGCTCGGCCACACGGATCTCCAAAAGGCGCTGGCTGCGCACATGCTTGGCGCGGCGGATGTCCGACGAAACCGCGCCCGACTGATAGAGCGGCACGGTCAGCCGCCCGCCGACCGTTGACGCGGTGCGTTGATTGCGCGCCGAGGCGAAGTCGAGCACGTCCGGGTCGAAGGTAACCGTCGGTGATTCGTTTCGGTTGTATTGGGCAAAGGCGCTGATGCTCGGGAACAGCGCGCCCTTCGCCTCCTTGACCGCGTATTTGGCGGCTTCCTCGTTATATTCAGCGGCAAGGATCGACGGATTCTCGTCGAGCGAGATTTGCGTCGCCTCCTCCAGGTCCCCGGGCAACGGCGGCAGGGCCGGTACGTTTTCGAGCGTGCCCGGGTAGCTGCCGACCACGTTCTGGTAGGCGGAACGGCTCGTCTCGAGATCGGCTTCCGCCTGGATGCGCTGCGACATCGCGCCGGCCAGACGGGCCTCGGACTGGGCCACGTCGGTGCGCGTGATCTCACCGACCCGGAAACGGTCGCGGCTGGCTTCAAGCTGGCGGGTCAGCACCTGCACATTGTTGTCATTCAGGCGCAGCACCGCCTCGTCGCGGAGCACGTCCATATAGGCCGTTACCGCACCCAGCAGAACCTGCTGCTCGGTGCTCAGCAGTTGCGCCCGGCCAGCAAGCACCAGCCGCTTGTTCTCGCGCACATTGTTGAGTGTCTGCAGACCGCGAAACACCTGCTGATCGGCGCGAATCGTGTAATCCTCGCCGCGCCCTTGTACGTCGACATCGCTCACGACGAGGCCATCGTTGCGCACGGTCATGCTCGAGCTATCCGAATAGTTCAGATCAACGGTGCCCTGAACGCTGGGCCGGTAATCGGAATTGGCCCGCGCAACGCCTTCGTCGGTGGCCCGGAGCCCCGCCCGCTGCGCCAGCAGGGTCGGGTTGCTGTTATAGGCGGCCACCAAGGCGTCGATCAGCGTGTCCGCATGGGCCGGGCCGGATAAGGCAGTCGTGCCTGACAGAATTACCGCCAGCGCCGCCATCCCAAGCTTTGGTTTATTCATTGTGTCTCCTCACTGCTCGCGGCTATTCAGCGACGCCGCGTCGGGCATCGTTGGGCTATATCGATGCTATATATATATCTTTCCCCCAAATACACCCCCCAAGGGTCCGCATCAGAAAGAAAAACTTTCAGGCGCAGCAAAACCCTCCAGAACCGGCACATAGGCGTCATAGAGATCGCGGTGGCCGATGACGCCGCCGCGTTTGCTCCACAGTCGGACCTTGCCGACACCGGCCTCTACGTAGACGCCAACGATTCTGCCGCCTTCGGCCAATTGCTCCGAAAGCGCGGCCGGCAGGGTCTCGACCCCGCCGCACAGGAAGATGACATTGAAGGGCGCCTGATCGGCCACGCCGCCCGTCAAATCGCCCCGCACCACCACAACATTGGTGATGTCGAGCCGGGCCACGTTCTGCTCTGCTTCTGCCGCTTCGGCATCGTCATCCTCGAGGCTGACGACGGTCTGTCCGAGCTGGCTCAGCACCGCCGCCGTATAGCCGGTGCTGTCACCGACAACGAGCACGAGATCGTCTGCCTTGACACCGGCCGCCATCACGAGCCGGGCAAACGTCATCGGCTCCATCAGGAACCGGCCCGGCGCCACCTCCAAATCTTCATCGACATAGGCGACGCCCTTGAGCGCCTTCGGGACGAATTCCTCGCGCGGCACGGCGGCGATGGCGTCCACGGTCCGCTCGTCGCTCACCTCGTTGGGCCTGATCTGCGAGACGATCATCGATTTTCGGGCGGCCGCAAAATCGCTCACCTGATTCCCCTATGGTTGGAATTGCCTGATTTCGCGCGCGCGTCTTATAACCGGCCCCGGGAATACTGACAATGATTGCTGCCACATTTATGCTTAAGATTCCGCAAACCAAAACCAATCGCGACGGGCCGTGCGGCGGCTGCGACGGCGCGCGGCGCTCAGTCCCGCGTTGCGGCGGGCGGGCGGCTTTGCTATAGGGTCGCGCCTGCCGTCTCCGGACGGCTGTCAGGGCGCGGTGGCGGAGTGGCTACGCAGAGGACTGCAAATCCTTGTACACCGGTTCGATTCCGGTCCGCGCCTCCAAACCAAAGGCCAAGAAATTCTTAAACTCGCGATGCCCTCCGATCCCCTGAACGGCGGGCCCGCAAAATCGGCTATCCGAGCGAACAGCACACTTAGCGCAACGCGCCAGTGGTTTGTTTGCCGACGGGGCCAGGGGTAGATTTCTTCGCGCGTCGAACTGGTGAGCCAATTTCTCAGCGATGGTTGTGCCAGGATTATTCCGCTTTCGGATTTTGTATTCTCCGCACCCCCAGCAAAAGCGCATAAGAAAACCACCACTGTCGGGGGCGGTTTCCGCCTTACTCAGGTGTTATCAGTCCCCTTTGCGAGTATGATCCGTTCAGAACTCAACGTCGAGGATGGGGCTTATGGCACAGATCCGACATGATTGCCCTCACTGTGGCACAAGAAAGAGCGCATTCACCTCATTCGGTGAAAGAAGGAGTCACATCAACTCAAGTTATACAATCGTGGCATACTACTGCCACTCGTGCGGGTCAGGAGTTCTCTATGAATATTTTTACAAGAGTGGAGGCGCCGGGTTCACCAAAATGGAAGGGAATCCCGCCCAGACAGGCGCAGCTCAGGTGACAAACTACTACCCTCAGACTATCGAAAGAACCGCCCCGAAACATACGCCAGAGAACGTCGCAGAATTCTTCCGCCAGGGCTCGGTGGCCTTGCAGTCCCGTTCGTGGGATGCCGCGGGCATGACATTTAGAAAGGCTCTAGACGTCTCTACCAAGGAACTGAGATCTGATTTAGCGAAAGAGCGTTTGGTCGACCGGATTGATCAAATGGCTAAGGATGGCACAGTCACGCCAGAATTGGGCAAATGGGCGCACGAAATCAGAATATCAGGAAACGACGCGGCCCATGAAGACCAGCCATTCAGTGAAGAAGAAGCCAACACCTTGATGGGATTTGTCGACTTGTTTTTGACTTATACATTTACCCTGCCCGGAAGGTTGGCCGAGAGAAGGCAGCCGCCCGGTGCTGTCGACGAAACGTCCTGACGGCTGGTCATGATAACCACACCTCTACCAAGAACGAGTAAACATGACAGGTAGATCTTCGCCCGTCCATTGTTTTCCAGCATAGCTTCCAGTATGGTTCTCAGCATCACTTGCAGCAGCAGTAAGGTATCGCGAATGGACAGTGAGAAGGTAATAGAGAATCGTCTCAGGCGGGCAGCCCAAAGACAGGGGCTCATACTTCAGAAATCACGGCGTCGGGACCAAAGAGCGGTAGACTTTGGCCTTTATAGGCTCGTCGACGTTCAAACGAATAGCGTTGTTTTCGGTTCCGGTCCGTGGGATTTTTCTGCCAGGGTTGAAGAGATAGCCGATTACCTTGCCAGAGGAGGCGATGAACGCGGCATGCCTCTCGACCCAAACCATCCGTGGAATCGAGAATGATCACGTTGTGATGTTCAATTTTCAAAGCGGAGATTGAAATTGTCCGAGGGCACTTGCGTTTACATTTTTTCGAATTCGGACATGGTTCTCGTGAGGCACGTCAGCGGGTTTACGGCGGTCGAATTACTCGGTGAGCAGATTGACATAGGGGACCGTTTGGTGGGTGATTGGATGGCGTTAGGCTCAGAGACGGTTCGCAATTTGACGACGTCAGAGACAATGGATGTCTTCATGCAGGGCTCTTGGGGATCAGCGGAAGACGCCATCCGCAGTAACCCCGGGCCGTGAAAGCAAATCAGACACCCCCCACATCTAATCGCTAACGGCCCTCCAGCCGGGCCTGATACCGCCAGCCCCGTAACTGCTGAAACTCCCAGCAGGCGCGATAGAATCCTACGCGATTGCCTGTAAGGCCGGCCAAGGCGACCTGGCCCGACCGGGCTGCAAGCCGGGCAAAGCCGTGATTCGGATGACCGGTGAAATCCGCGTCATTGACGCTGCTCGTGTCCCGGTCTTTCTGAAAGCCGGCCCGTCCGTGCCGGAAAGCGCGGCCCATCAGCCACCCGAGGGTGAGCTGCCGCGCCTGGATGAGATGCTCGACAACGATCTGATCGTCGAACATGCAGCCGAATCCGCGCGCACGCAGCCGGACCGCCAATTCCGTATCCTCCCCCATGAGGCCGTTCTGTCCGGCCGGCCCAAACGTCTCGTTAAACCGGTGGCCCCGGTCGAAGACTTCCCGTCTCACCGCCATATTGCCGCCCCAGATCATGATCGGCTTGACCGGACCCGACGCGACACGGTCCGGGTGTACGGCATAGGCCGGCGCCAATGGGATGCCTTGGAGGATCGCGGCGCGAACAGGCGCGGGCCAGCGCGGCTTGATGCGGCCGCCGAAGACGAAAAATCCCGGTGCGCGCTTGGCGAGCCAGCGATAGCGCTTGAGCCAGTCGGGACGAACGACGACATCGTCGTCGGTGAATACGGCAAGCTCGCCCTCGATCTCGGCCAGCCCCCTGTTGAGCGCGCGGCTCTTGCCGAGTTCCGGGTGGCGGAGGATATGCAGCGGCAATCGGTCGGCGAATTGTTCCAGTATTTCCGGCGTTGCGTCGGTACTGCCATTGTCGACGGCGACCAACTTCCAGCCGCCGCGGGGCGCCTCGAGGCGCGTCAGGCTGTCGAGCATGACCGGCAAAGTGCCGGCGCCATTGTGGGTGGCGAGGATGACCGTCAACATGGTGCCGAAGCCTATCGCCTTTCGCCCGGTTGATCTAATGTCGCATTGCCTCTTGGCAGACGGACAAATGCTTTGATATAACGCGCGCGCTCCGGAACCACGGTTCCGGCAGAACGACCACTGGTCCCCGGTAGCTCAGTTGGTAGAGCAAGCGGCTGTTAACCGCTGGGTCGCTGGTTCGAGTCCGGCCCGGGGAGCCATTTCAAATAAGGCCTGGCGCGGTGATCGCGCCAGGCTTTTTTTGTTAGGACTTAGGAGCTTTCGGCAAGGGCGGTTTCGAAGGTTTCGGCAAAGAGCTCAATCTGCTCCGGCGTTCCGACGGTCACGCGGATACAACGGTCCTGCGGCGCCACGCCGGGCATCCGGGTGAAGATGCCGCGCTCCTGAAGGGCGGCCAGCGTCGCCAACGCGCGTTCCCGCGAGCCCATGTCGATGGCCACGAAATTCGTGGCGGAAGGAAACGTCCCCAGGCCAAGCCGCTCGGCGAGGCCGTAAAGCGCGCGCCGGCCGGCCTCGACGGACCGGATGACATGGTCCACGAACTCGGGGTCGCCGAGCGAGGCGAGCGCGCCCGCCTGGGCAATCCGGTTGACCTCGAAATGACTACGGACTTTGTTAAGACCCTGAATTAACTCCTTGTTTCCTATGCAGTATCCAATCCGGGCGCCCGCCATGCCGTAGACCTTGGAAAAGGTCCGCATGCGGATTACGCGGGTCTCCGCGGTATCGATCGGCGGCGCCGTGCCGTCCGGCGCGAACTCGATATAGGCCTCGTCCAGGATCAGGAGCGTCGTCTCGGGCAAAGCCTCGATGAAGGCGCTGACCGGCGCGGCATCGTGCCAGGTGCCCATGGGATTGTCGGGATTGGCCAGGAAAACCAGTGGCGCGCCATGCCGCCGCACGGCCTCCAGCAGGCCGTCCAAATCCTCGTGATTCTCGCGGTAGGGCACGGTCTTTAGCGCGCCGCCGGCAATGGCCACGTGGTAGTTGAAGGTCGGGTAGCCGCCGAGCGACGTGACAACGGACGTGCCCGGCGAGACGGTCATCGTGACGACCAGGCCCAACAGCGAATCGATACCACCGGCGACGCAGATCTCGTCAGTGGCAACGCCATGCTTGGCGGCAAGCGCTTCGCGCAGCTCGAAGTTCTCCGGATCGCCGTACCACGAAATCTCCTCCGCCGCCTGACGTATGGCCTCGAGCGCCTTGGGCGAGACGCCGAAGGCGCTCTCGTTGGCGCCGATACGGAGCGCGAATGGCCGCCCCGTCCGGCGTTCCAATGCCTCCGGCCCGACGAACGGGACCGTTGCCGGCAGATCGCGGACGATGTCGGTAAAAGGGATTCCTTTGGCCACTAGTAGAGATACATCGGCTTGCCGGCGACCTCGCGGATATTCGGCCGGTAGTTCTCGGCGTCGTAGAGTTCCTCCACATCGACGGTGCGCACCCCGGCGATGCAGGTATCGACCGGTACGGTCGTATATTTGCCGCCGACGAGCGCCATCATCAGGCCGGTCCGGCCGTCGGCCAAATGCTGCACCGCCATGGTGCCGAAGGAGGTGGAGACCAGCTTGTCGACCGCGTCGGGCTCGCCGCCGCGCATGATGTAGGCGAGCGACTGGTTGAGGATCTGGATGCCGGTCATGCGCTTGAGCTCCGCGCCGACGATGCTGCCGATGCCGCCGAGCTTCTTATGTCCGTAAGCGTCGGGCTCGCCCGACTCGACGATCTCGCCCTCCTCGGGATGCGCGCCTTCGGAGACCACGACCACGGCGTAGGAGGACGGGTTCGCGGCGTGATCGGCGGCGACGAACTCGGCGAGCTTTTCGAAATCGAACGGCACCTCGGGGATGAGCACCCGGTCGGCAGCGGCGATATGACCGGATATGAGCGCCGTCTCGCCGGAATTGCGGCCGAACAGCTCGATCACCGCGATCCGCTCATGGCTGCCGGCGGGCGTGCGCAGGTTGTTGATGGCTTCCACGCTGCGGCTGACCGCGGTGGAGAAGCCCATGCAGTATTCGGTGCCGTAGACGTCGTTATCCATGGTCTTGGGCGCGGCGACCACCGGAAAGCCCTCCTGGTGCAGGCGCGCGGCATAGGAGAGCGTGTCATCGCCGCCGATCGGGACCATGGCGTCGAGCCCGAGATGCGCGAAGACCCGGAGCACGTGATCGGTACAGTCCACCTTGCCGTCCACAGCATCTTCAGCACGGCCGGCCAGGAAGTCCGGCAGCTCCTTCACCGCGACCTTGGAGGGGTTGGTGCGCGAGGTGTGCAGGATGGTGCCGCCGAAGCGGTCGATCCGGCGCACGGCCGTGGGATCGAGCGGCATCAGATGCTCGGCCCGCGCGGCCGCGTCGTCATCCGGATTGAAATGCAGCGGGCCGCCCCAGCCGCGCCGGAAGCCGATCACCTCCCAACCGCGTTCGGACGCCGCTTCTACGACCGCCTTTATGCAGGGATTGAGACCCGGAACATCGCCGCCGCCCGTCAAAATGCCAATGCGCTTTGCCATAACGCCCCCTCGTCCTGCCGGCGACTCCCGCGCCGGGAAAAGGCAGAATAGGTGGTGCGTCCCCGCCGTCAACCGCCAATCGGCCGCGGCTTGCCCTCGCCTTCCTGCAGGCGCAGAATACCGCTCTCGACACGCACGGCGACGGAGAAAGACATGCGCCTTCTTGCCCTCTTGCTTGCCCTGGCTTTGCCCGGCGCCGCCACGGCCGAGGCGCTCAACCCGGTGCCGATCACGGAATGGCCGGTGCCCTGGGAAAACAGCCGGCCGCGCGATCCCTTCGCCGCCGGGGCCGACGCCGTCTGGTTTGTCGGCCAGCGCGGCGACTATATGGCGCGCCTGAACCC
>JAKSBY010000361.1 GCA_022360855.1 Sphingomonadales bacterium
AATGTCAAGAATTCAGACCTATTCAGTCGGCATTCGGTTACAGGCTTTTGACCCTAAGTGTAAAATTTGGCGCCAATGGGACCGAAAAATGTCGGCATTTCTTACACATTTTGCCGGCGTCGCGAAAGCTCGTGCCGGAGCTCATCCGGCCAGCAAAAAAATTTCCGCTCTTAAGTCTTTGATATTACTGAGATAATTTGCGCAAGAATCAATATATTGTATCCGAGTTGCGATTCTAGCATAAATCTTGCATGCCAAATCGAACAAGCGGGGCAGGACACCCGCGGCAATACGGGTAAGAGCGTTATACAATGCAGGGCATCTTTCGGGCTTTCGGCGCGGTCATTCTGGCAACTCTGATCGCCGCGGCGCCGGCGCGGGCCGGGCTGTTATTCGATCTCTCGATCTCCGGATCCTCGCCCGCCGGATCGATCAGTGGCACCGGGTCAATCCAGTTTTCCAGCCTGTTCGGGAATACGCTGGCGGATGTGGTGGCTTTCAGTTTTGTGGTCGATGCCTCCGATAGCGGCTTCAGCATCCCCGCGGACGCGGTCTTCGACAAGACCGGGATTACCGCCATCAACTGGAGTGTCGACGGCAATTGGGTTCTCTCGCTGGATCTCGTCGCGGACGGCATTCTCGGCTCGTCGAGCTTCGCCTGCATCGTGTTGAGCAATACGCCGGCAAGCAATCAATGCCAGGCCGCGCCAACCGCGCCGATCCTCAATACCACCATATCCGGCACCTCGACCTTGAGCGGGAGCACGGGAAAGGTGCTCACCGGCGAACTCTCCTTCGTCGCGCAGCATCTGCCGACGACCGATCTGCCGGAGCCGCCGACGGCGCTGCTTTTTGCCATGGCCGCCCTGCTTTTGTTCAGGCGGCGCGCAACAGCTTGACGATTTTCGCCATATCGTCCGGCAGGGCGCTTTCGAAGTCCAGGCGTTCGCCCGAGGCCGGATGATCGAAGCCGAGCCGGTGCGCATGCAGCGCCTGACGGCCAAAGCTGGCGATAGTGTGGGCGAGTTCTTCCGGCGCATCCTTGGGCAGCTTGAGTGCCCGGCCATACAGCGGATCGCCGATCAGCGGCGTGCCGAGGGACGCCAAGTGTACGCGTACCTGATGGGTGCGGCCGGTCTCCAGCCGGCAGGCCACCAGCGCGGCGAACGGCTTGCCGCCGAGCGAAAACCGTTCGCGGGTCGTGTAATGGGTTACCGCGGGCTTGCCGCCGCGCGCGACGATTGCCATTTTCTTGCGGTTCTTCGGGTTGCGGCCGATGGTGCCGGCGATCCGCCCGCTCGGCGGCGCGGGGCAGCCCTTGGTGACCGCCAGATAGACCCGGTCGATACTGTGCCGCGCGAACTGCTCGGCAAGCCCCGCATGCGCCGCGTCGTTCTTGGCAGCGACGAGGAGCCCGCTCGTGTCCTTGTCGATTCGATGCACGATGCCCGGGCGGCGGACACCGCCGATGCCGGACAGGCTTTCGCCGCAATGGGCGATCAGCGCATTGACCAGGGTATTGTCCGGGTTGCCGGGGGCCGGGTGCACGATGAGCCCAGCCGGCTTGTCGACGACAATCAGGGCGTCGTCCTCGTAAACAACAGCAAGCGGCAGCGATTGTGCCTTCGGAACGGGGTCCTCCGGCGCGGGCAGGGAGACGCGGATACGCTCGCCGGATTTGACCGTGCGCGAGGGGTCCGAAAGCGTCGCGTGCACGCCCCCCTTGACGAGCGCCACGTCTCCCGCTTCGATGAGCGCCTTCAGGCGCGACCGGCTGAGTTGCGCGATCCCGGCCGCGAGGGCCTTGTCGAGACGTTCGCCATCGGCGCTCTCGGGGACGGTATAGACCAACTGTTCAGCCACGGAAGACAGCCGTCATGACCGTTGAAGACCAGCCTCCCGATCGAACCGCCCGCCGGCCTCTGACGCCCCAGGAGCGTGCGCTGAAGGGGCTGGTGATCGTACTCGGCGTTCTGCTGGTGGCGGGTTTCATGGTGCTTATCATCACCATCGCCTTCCGCATTGCAAACCGCGATTCGGGCGGCGCGGGCGCGACGGCCGAGATCAATGCGGAAATCACTCGCCCCCCGGGAGGCGAACTCGCCGGCATGACGGCGGACGGCAACCGGCTGTTCCTCCGCTTCACGCTTGCCTCGGGTGAGGACTTGATCGTGATCGTCGATGCCTCGACCGGCGAAAGGCTTGGCGAACTCCGCATCCCCAATCCGTGATCCGGCTGTCTCGAGAACACCGGGCGCAGCTCCGCGCGGAAGCCGAATCCGCCTGGCCCGAAGAATGCTGCGGCCTGATCGTCGGCCGCAAAGGCCCTGACGGGACCGAAATCTCTTCTTTGGTGCCGACGGCCAACGTTGCCGGGGCGGATCGTCATCAGCGTTTCGAGGTCGATCCGGCGGCCCATTTGCGGCTTCAGCGGAAGTTGCGCGGCACCGAGGAGGCGGTGATCGGCGTTTATCATTCGCACCCTGCCGGCCCGGCGGTCCCCTCGGCTCATGATCTTGCCCGGGCCATCGAACCCGGCTGGCTCTGGATCATCGTCGGGCTCACGGATGGGCGCACGGGCGAGATCAACGGGTTTCTTCATCGCGCCGGCGGCTTCGAGCCGGTCGAACTTGGAACAGGCGACTGAAGCCTCTAAGGTAGCGCGTCGCGGGAGGAGATTATGGCAGTTGGCACGGTCAAGTGGTTCAATCCGCAGA
>JAKSBY010000768.1 GCA_022360855.1 Sphingomonadales bacterium
CTCGACGATTTTCTGACGCTCTGCCACGCGGCCGGCCAAGCCCGCCCGACGCCCTTGATCCTGCGCTACGGGCCAGGGGACTATAACCGGCTGCACCAGGATCTTTACGGCGAAGTCGTGTTTCCCATCCAGGTGGCGATCGCGCTCAGCCGGCCCGGCGAAGACTTCACGGGCGGCGAGATCGTGCTCACCGAGCAGCGGCCGCGCATGCAAAGCCAGGCGCATGTGCTGACGCCGGCCCAGGGCGAGGCAGTGATCTTCACAACGCGTTACAGACCGGTACAGGGATCACGGGGAACCTACCGCGTCAACATGCGCCACGGCGTCGCCACGGTCCGCTCCGGCCAACGCCTGACGCTCGGCATCATTTTTCACGACGCGACATAGGGGAGAATGACGCTGTCGACTCTCCTTTAAATGGCAACCGCCCCACATTTGGGCTAGGCTTTGAGGCGGTGCGAAAATGGGGGAGACGCGCGATGCGCCATGTGGGATCTTTGCGATCGGTCCGGGCCGCCCTTCTGACGAGCTTGCTTCTGCTCCCGGGCTGCGCCGAATACGAGGGCGCCGATAGAGCCGATTTGGCCGCGGACGGCGGTATCACCATCAGAAACACCACCGTCTATGACGTGGAGGACCGTCAGATCCGGTCCGGCCAGACGATTGTCATCAGGGACGGCAAGATCGAATCCATCGGAGCCGCGTCAGCCGCGCCGGCGCCGGACGGCCTTGTCATCGACGGCAGCAACATGCTGGCGCTGCCCGGCTTCATCAACACCCATACCCATCTTTGGCAGCACATCGCCCGGTCCTTCGAACCGGCGGCGCGGCTGCAGGATTGGATCCGGATTTATCGCTACGCCCACTACCTGACCCCGGACGAGATTCGGGAAGTCACGTTCATCGCCGCCAAGCAGGCGCAGCTTTCCGGCGTCACCACCGTCTCCGACTTCGCCTCGGTCAACTTCCAGTCGGGCGCGACGCTGGCAACCATCCAGGGCCTTAAGCAGGCGACCATGGGCGGCCATGTGGTCTGGTGGCACCCGGCGGCCTTCCAGCCCTCGGTCCTGCGCGAGGCGGAGATCCTGAGACTGCGGCAATCGGCGGCGCCGCTTGACGTGGTCATGGGGTTCGGCCCGCTCTCCTTCTACGGCGTGCCCGCCGTCTATGACGGCATCCGCATCGCCCAAGACAACGGCATTCGCATGACCGAACACACGATGGAGAACCCGCAGGAAGCGCGCTCCTTTCAGGCCAATGTGGCCGCCTATCTGGCGGCGCACGGGCAGGAACTTTCGCAAGCCGACCGCCAGGCCCTGGAAGCCGTGACGGCCATTCCCGCGATCTCGAAGGCCGATGGCGTGGTCAAGCTGCGCCGCTTCGCCCGCCAGATGCTCAATCACGATGGCGTCGGCACGCCGCTGAGCCCGGAGGACAAGGCGCTTTTGACGCCCTTGCAGGAAACCCTGCCGACGATGATCCCCCTGCTCGACCATCTGAAGGCACTGGACGGCTTTCTGGCGATCCACAGCGTGTGGCTCAACGACCAGGATTTCGACACCTATCTCAGCAACGGTACGACGATCTCGCACAATCCCGAATCCAACATGTATCTGTCGTCGGGCGCGGCACCGATCTATGACTATCTGGACAAGGGAATCACCGTCAGCCTCGGGACCGACGGCGCGGCGTCGAACGACCGCATCGACGCGCTGACCGCCATGCGCAACATGGTCAATCTGCAAAAGGCCTATAA
>JAKSBY010000435.1 GCA_022360855.1 Sphingomonadales bacterium
AAAGATACCTGGGTGCTCGCCACATGATGCTCGCGCGCGTCGCCGACGCCCTCTATTGGATGGGGCGCTATCTGGAGCGGGCCGAGAACACCGCGCGGGTGCTCGCCGTGCAGCACAACGCCTTGATCGACAATCCGGTGGAGGACGCCAACACCGGCTGGCGCCGGGTCTTGCAGGGCCTGGCGATCCCGCATCCGGTGCAGGACGAGATCGACAGCCGCGCCGCCTTCGCGTCGGTGCTGCTCGACCGTGCGGAGCCGGCGTCCTTCGTCGCGGCGCTGTCGAATGCACGGGAAAACGCGCGGCAGATTCGCGAGCAGGTCTCGTCCGAGATGTGGGAGTGCCTCAACAAGCAGTATCTCGCGGCCCGCCAAGCGTCTTTCGACGAAAACTGGGAAGACCGGCTGCAGGATTTCTGCCAGCAGGCGATCGACGGGCTGCATCACTTCGCCGGCGTGACCACGGCGACCATGAGCCGCGGCGAGGGCTGGCGCTTCATCCGCATCGGCTACACGTTGGAGCGGGCCCAGTTCCTCAGCCGCCTCCTGGAAGCCTATTTCGCGCCGGCGGCCGAGACCGGCGCACCGGGGCGTGGTGGCCTGGTTACCTTGCTCAAGATGTGTTCGGCATTCGAAGCCTTCTGCAAGGCCAAGGGGGCCAATATCTCGGCCGGCGACGTCGCCGCGTTTCTCGTCTTCGACCGCGATTTTCCGCGCTCTTTGAGCTTTGCGGTCCATCGCCTGCGTAACGAGCTGACGCAGCTCGCTCCGGAAAGCCGCTCACCGTCTGCCGGGCAGGCGCAAAGGCTGGTCGGCCGCGCCGCGGCCGCGCTCGAATATGGCAGCCCGGAGGACCTCGGCCCCGGCAGATTCCGTGAGTTTCTCCGTACCGCCAATGCCAATTGCGAGGCCATCCATCGCGCTATAAACGAGACTTACATCACTTACCCAGTCACAGCGCGGATCGCCAGTTAGGCAATTAGTTAGTTTACGAATTGAGTAATTTCATAAGGAGCCAAAACAGCAATATGCCGCGATTTTACGAGATCAGTCATCTCACGCAGTACCGGTATTCGGAGCCGGTCCGCGAGGCGGTCATGGAAATCTTCAAGCAACCGCGGTCGCAGGACCACCAGCAGCTCAGGTCCTTCAAGATCACCATCGATCCCCATTGCCAACTCTTCGCCTATGCCGATGCCTGCGGCAATGCGGTCTACCATTTCGACCTGCCGGACGCGCATACCGAACTCGCGATCCGTACCGAAAGCGTGGTCGAGATTCAGCCCCTGCCCGACCTGCCGGACTCCCTGCCGGAAGACGCCTGGCAAGCCCTGTCGGCGCAGGCGAAGGCGCCTGACGAATGGGAGATGCTCCAGCCGAGCCGCTTCGCGGCGCCGTCCGATGCGCTGGCCGGTTTCGTCGAGGCGCATGGCATTACGCCGGCGAAAGACCCCTTGTCGAGCCTCCGGGCGCTCAACCAGGCGATCTACGAAGCGCTCGACTATGTGCCGGATTCCACCCATGCCCACTCGCCGATCGACGAAGCGCTCGCGGCAAGGGCCGGCGTCTGCCAGGACTTCGCCCATATCATGGCCACGGTCGCGCGCGGTTGGGGCATTCCCTGCCGCTACGTCTCCGGCTACCTCTACACCGAGGGCAGCGGCCACGACCGGTCGCGGCCCGATGCCAGCCACGCCTGGGTCGAAGCGGCGCTACCCGGTCATGGCTGGGTCGGATTCGACCCCACCAACGATACGCTGGCCTGCGATCGCCATGTCCGCGTGGCGGTGGGCCGCGACTATGCGGATGTTCCGCCCACCCGCGGCGTGTTCAAGGGCAATGCCGAGAGCGAGCTCTCGGTCGCCGTCTCGGTGGCCGAGACCGGCAAGCCCAGGCGCCATGAGGAATTCCTGCGGATCGTCCGCCCGATGCCGCACCGCCACGCCCCGGCGGAACCGGACGGCCCCGCGCAGCAGGCGCAAGCGCAACAGCAATAGCCTAGGCGGCGAGAGCCTCCTTCACCTTCTCCGCCAACTGCCCCCTCACCCTGACCCTCTCCCCCGAGGGGAGAGGGAGGAGCGCCGTAAGGCGCGGAGGGTGAGGGGGCAACCCTACGCAGCCAGCGCCTCTTTAACCTTCTCCGCCAACTGCTTCAGCGTGAAAGGTTTGGGCAGGAAGCCGGCATTGCGGTGCTCGAGATCGCGCCGGAACGTGTCTTCCGCGTAGCCGGAAATGAAGATAACGCTGAGATCGGGCTTCTGCTTGAGCACCTCTTTGACCAGGCTCGGCCCGTCCATATTGGGCATGATGATGTCACTCACAAGAAGGTCAAGGTCCAGGCCGTCGTTGATCTGCGCAAGCGCGTCTTCGCCGCTGGACGCTTCAAGCACCGTGTAGCCCTTGTTCCTGAGGGCCCGGCAGGCAAACATGCGTACCGCATCCTCGTCCTCGACGACCAGGATGGTGCCCTTGCCGGTCAGGTCCTTGGGCTGCGCCTCGGCGGGCTTTTCGTCTTCCGCCGTGGCCTTGTGGACCGGCAGATAGATGGTAAACCGCGTGCCCGTGCCCACTTCGCTATCGGCAAAGATAAAGCCGCCGGTCTGCTTGATGATTCCGTAGCAGGTGGAGAGCCCGAGGCCGGTACCCTTGCCCACCTCTTTGGTGGTGAAGAAGGGCTCGAAGATCTTGTCGAGATGCTCGGGCTCGATGCCGGTACCGGTATCGCTGACCTCGATCAGCGTGTAGTCGGCGGGCGGCATGACGCTCTGGCCGAGCTGGCGCACCTCGTCGGGGTCGAACTTGGCGGTCCGAATGGTCAGTTCGCCGCCGTCGGGCATGGCGTCCCGGGCATTGACGGCAAGATTGATGATGACCTGCTCGAGCTGCCCCTGATCCACCTTCACCGCGCCGACATCGCGGCCGTGCGCGATTTTCAGCTCGATAGTGGCGCCGATCAGCCGGCCCAGGAGATTGGAGAGCTCGGCCAGAATATCGGTCACCGAGTGCACCTCCGGCCGCAGGGTCTGTTGCCGCGAGAAGGCCAGAAGCTGGCGAACCAGATTGGCCGCCCGGTTGGCGTTCTGCTTGATCTGCATGATATCTGAGAAGGAATCGTCGCCGGCCGAATGGCGCATCAGCAACAGATCGCAAAAACCGATAATGGCGGTCAGGAGATTGTTGAAATCATGGGCCACCCCGCCGGCGAGCTGGCCGACCGCCTGCATCTTCTGGCCCTGCACGAAGCGGATCTCCAGGCTCTTCTGCTCGGTGACGTCGATCAGATGCAGGACTACGCCGCCGGAGCCGTCGCCCGAACCGGAAAAATAGATCTGCGCGATGCGCCCGGAATCTGAACCGAACCGCGCTTCGATGGCCGCCGGCGGCGGGCTGCCGGCCGACGAATCGGCGATCGCGGCGGCGATCTCGTCCCGGCTGTCCGGCGCCAGGAGATCGCAGAACGCGATGCCGGCCGCAACGTCGCCGTCGGGGAGGAAATCCGCGAAGGTGTTGTTGAAATCGACGATCTTGCCCTTTTTGCTCAGCATGGCAACGCCGAGCGGCGCGTTATCGAAAAGCGCGGCCGTGGGTTCGCCGTTGCGGGCGCTGAACGCTGCCGCGGGCGCCGAATCGGTGCGCTTGATGACGACGATGCGGTCTTCGCCAAATCCCAGCGTGTGCGTTGCGGAGCGCACGGCGATCTTACGCGAGCCGGTCGCATAGAGCCGGCTGCCGTCCGGCGACAGGAGCTCATCCAGCGCATCGCCTTTGGCGCGGCCCGACCATTTCGCCGCGAGCGGGCTCAGATAGCTGATGCGCCCCTCCCCGTCGGTCAGGACAAAGGCAAGCTCGAAATGCTGCAGGATCGGCGCCAGGTCGGCGGCAATCTCTTGCAGCAGCCTGCCAGGCCGGGTCCGCTCGGCCTCGGCGAAGGTCCAGATAGTCTGCTCGTCATCGGCCTTGCCGGTCATCTCCCACGCCTTGGTGCCGACGGCGAGCGTCGTCGTGTGAAAGCGGGCTTTGACAACGGCTCCGGGCGCTGACGCCAGGGCCTCTTCCGAGGCGTGGTCGGCGGTGACGATCTCGTCGAGGCGCGAGATCCTTGCACCGAACGCTTCCCGGAATGCCCGGTTCTGGGCGAGGACACCCCCCTCCCTGTCGGTGACCACGACCGGCCCGGCGACGGCATCGAGGACCGCCGGCCAGGTGACGCCGGCCAGCCGCTCAGCCTGGCGGCGCGCCCGCAAGGTCAGGAATCCCATGGCCAGCGCCTGGCCTGCCAGAATGAGAGCGCCGAGCGTGAGCCCGAGCGGCCAGTTGCCGACGGCGAGCCCGAGAGCGCCGACCGCGGCCGCCGCGAGCACGGCCGCAGCGAGCGTGCCAACGATCACCGTGCTATCGAAGCCCTCGGTGCCCGCATGGGCCGGGAAATTGGGAGAATTTGCCATAAGCGCCGCCCACAATCCCCGAACCGAGGCCGGAAAGCAAGGCCGGCCGAAGCCCGCCGGACCTACTCCTCGGTATCCTCATAGGCCGGGGGACGGACCCGCTCACCCCGCGCGAGCCGCATGACGTAGCTGATGATCTCCGCTACTGCCTGATAGTGCTCCGGCGGAATCTCCTCGTCGAGCTCGACGCCGCCGTGGATGGCGCGCGCCAAGGGCGGGTTCTCGACCAGGGGGATGTCATGCTCTTCGGCGAGCTCGCGAATCTTCTGGGCGACTCGGTCGGCGCCCTTGGCGACGAGTTTCGGCGCCGCCATGGCCCCCTGGTCGTAGGCCAGGGCGACCGCGTAATGGGTCGGGTTGGTGATCACCACGTCAGCCTCGGGCACCGCGGCCATCATGCGCCGGCGCGACCGCTCCATGCGGATTTGCCTGAGCCGCGCCTTGACGTGCGGATCGCCCTCCATCTGCTTGTGCTCGTCTTTGACCTCCTGCTTGGTCATGCGCATTTTCTTGGTGTGCTGGGCGCGCTGGAACATGAGGTCGGCGGCGGCAATTGCCGTCATGACGATAACCACGCCGACGATAAGCCGAAAGGCGAGGACGCCGGTCAGCGCCATCACGTCGTTGAGCGGCAGGGTCACCATATGCTCGAGCCGCGACCGCTCGGGCCAGACGATGAAGACCGCCACCGCCGCCACGGTGACGAATTTGAACAGTGTCTTGGCGAATTCCATGAGCGAATGCGATGAGAACATGCGCTTCAGGCCCGTCATCGGCGAAATCTTGTTGAGCTTGGGCTTGATCTTCTCGGCCGTGAATACGGGCTTGTGCTGAATCATCGAGCCCAACAGCGCCGCAATCACCAGAATTATCAGCGGCACCGTCAGCGTACCCAGCACGTCGGCGCCAAGCTCGCGGAGGATGTTGAGAATCGCGCCGCCATCGGCCGGAACCTTATGGCTTTGCGCCATGAAGCCGGAGAGGAGCGCGCCCAGGGACCGGACGGTCTGATCGCCCATGGCGCCGACGACGATGGCGACGGCGGCAAGGATCGACCAGTGCTTGAGCTCCTGGCTGCGCGCCACATCGCCTTTCTTGTGCGCGTCGTCGAGCTTCTTTTGGGTCGGCTCCTCGGTTTTTTGCGCGTCGTCCTGTTGCTGTTCTTCGGCCATCTTCCCTCCTATCGCGTGAACAGCGTCATCTGCTGCTCGAAATAGCCGAGGAACCACATCATGGTGGTGGACAGAACGAACATCAGGATCACGAAGCCCATGAACACGTTGATCGGCAGGGCGACGAAGAAGACGGGCAGTTGCGGCATCAGGCGCGCGATGACGCCAAGTCCAACATTGAAGACGATGCCATAGACCAGGAAGGGCGCGGCCAGCCGGACGCCGAGATTGAATGAGCTGGCGACGGTATTTGTCGCCATGGCCGCGAAGTCGCCAACGGACTTGTCGCCGCCGATGGGAAACAGCGTGTAGCTGTCATGCATCGCCGCAATGAGGAGATGGTGCAGGTCGGAAACGAAAATCAGCGTGACGCCGAGCACGGTGAGGAAGCTCGCCATCAGCGCCGACTGTGTTCCCTGGCTCGGATCGAAGGACTGCGCCGCCGCCAAGCCGGACTGAAAAGCGATGACGCTGCCGGCCACGTGGAGCGCGGTGATGACGAGCCGCGCGGCGCCGCCGACGAAGATGCCGATGATCGCCTCGCCGATCAGCATGGCGCCAATGGCCAGCGTGCCGGCCGGTATTGACGGCAGGACGTCGCCGATCAGGGCGTAGAGGACGAGGCTGATCGCCAATGCAACGCTGAGGCGGATCCGCGGCGAAATCGAGGTATCGCCGAAGGCGGGCATGATCATGATCATGGTGCCGATACGGGTGAAGATCAGAAAAAAGCCGAAGGCGGCTTCGGGCAGCGCATCAAAGGGCACGGCCGCCGTCCCCGTTGGTCAGAAGCTGACGATGCGGTCGACCAGACGGTCCATCAGGCCGCCCATGGCCGCCCCCATGATCGGCAGCAGCAGCATGAGGGAAACGAAGATCGCGATGATCTTCGGAACAAAGGTCAGGGTCATTTCCTGAATTTGCGTCAGCGCCTGGATCAGCGCGATAGCGAGACCGACCGCCAGCGCGATCCCCATGACCGGCGCGGCGATCACCAACAGCGTGTAGATCCCGTCACGCGCGACATCGAGGACGTCAGCCGAGTTCACTTTGTTTCCACCCTTTATAGTTTAACGATTCCAATAAGTTATATCGGCATCTTGATAATGTCATTATAGGCCTGGATGACCCGGTCGCGCACCGCGACCACGGTCTGCACCGTCATTTCCGCGTTAGAGATGGCGGTCACCACGTCGACCAGATCGGCCTCTTTTGTCAGCGCCTTCATCTCGGTGACCTCGGCGGTCGCCGTGCCCTCGCGGGCCTGGTTCATGAGCCCCGAAAGCATGTCGCCGAAACCACCGGCCTTGCCCGCATCGGCCGGCGCACCGGCTGCATGTTTGAGCGCCTGGGTATAGGCGCCGATTGCTGAAGTCGCTTTGGCATCCATTACGCGTTCTCCGTTCTGCTGCGCGCCTAACGCAGGATCTCCACGGTTTGCAGCATCATGTTCTTGGCCGCTTCGATGGCCCTGATATTGGCCTGATAGGTGCGCTGCGCCTGGCGCATGTCCATCGCCTCGATCAGGCCGTTCACATTGGTGGTGCGGATGTACCCGTCGGGGTCAGCGGCCGGGTGGCCCGGCTCGAAGCGTCGGCCGAACTCGCTCTTGTCGTAGGTCACGCCTTTCACGCCAACGGTGTTGACGCCGAGCTCGTTGTTCAGCCGGTCGGAGAAGGTCACGAGCTTGCGCCGGTAGGGGGTTTCGTCCGGGCTGGCCGCGACACTGTCCTGGTTGGCCATGTTTTCCGCGATCACCCGCATGCGCAGGCTTTGCGCGCGCAGGCCCGCGGCGGAAACCATCATCGATTTTTCAAGATCCATCGCTCAATACTCCTAGCGCCCGGAGCGACCGATGGCGGCCTTCAAGAGCGCCATGTTCTTTTTGTAGAGGTTGACCATCATGCCGTATTCCACCTGGGTGTTGGTGAGGTCCATCATCTGATGCTCGATCACCACCGAATTGCCCGTCGGCGTGGTTTCCAGATCTTCTTGCCGTTCCTCGACGATGCGGCCGCCGATCGTGGTTTCGCCGGTGACGGAGAAGTGCCGCGCGTCGGTGCGCCTGAGCGCGACCTTGTTGCGGATGGCGCCGCCGCCCGGCGCCAGGTCGAGCAGGCTGTCGAAGGTCTGTTCTTTCAGCTTGTTCGGCTTGTAGTCCGGGGTATCGGCGTTGGCGATATTCTGGGCGAGCACGCCCTGCTTGCGATGGAGCCACGACATGCGCTTGGTCAGCGCCTGCATGATCGGGATTTTGCTGACGTCCATATGTTCTGAACTAACCCGTGAGCTCTGCGCACCGGCGCATACACCGCCGGATTTCTGCACACGCAAGCATTCTCGGCCCGAGCCCTTAACAATCGGTAAAGCCAAATTTATTAAAATTCGAACGATCGCCGGAACGCATTGATTCTCAAGGAATTCGAGACGTCGGCCGGCCCCGCTTAACCGTTAATTAAGCATAAGGCCGCCAAGTTTCGCCCATGGCTCCTGCAAACGAAACCGAAGCCGATCTGGCCCACCGCGCCGTCGCCGTCAAAGCCGACGAAGAGGCGGAAGCCCTGCCGCGGATCACCGCGAGCGGACGCGGTAAAAACGCCGAGAGGATCCTGGAGATTGCTTTCTCCAGCGGCGTAAAGGTAAGGGAAGACAAAGAGTTAGC
>JAKSBY010000618.1 GCA_022360855.1 Sphingomonadales bacterium
CCTGGCTCGATCCGAGGCGTTGCGGCTTCCAGATCGTCCGGCGTCACCACACCCCATTTGCCCTTGGGGATGGAGACGGCGACGCCGGTGCCGAAGAAGCGCCAGACCTCGTAGTCGTCCAGATAGGGCGTGTTGCCGAGCACGTGGATCGGCGCGTCCATATGCGTGCCGCGATGCATGATGCCCTCGAATTCCAGCACCTGCTGGCCGTTCATGGCGTGCCAGTGATGGGTGTTGATGGTGATACCCTGGGACGACGGCCATTGCGGCATGCCGTGCCCCCAGCGATGCGAGAGATCGTAGAATTCCAGGCCGTCGGTGGCGGTGGTTTCGGTCATGCCGCCTCTCCCTTGCCCAGGCGGTAGCACCGGTCCGGATCCTGAATGGCGACGAGGCGGACCACGCAGGCGTCGCCCTCCAGCCATTTCCACGGCATGGCGTGAAAGGTGCTGCGCCGGCCGGTCACCGCGTCCAGATCGCCGCCGACATTCTCGATGGTGGGAATACCGGCCCCGAGCAATGCCTTATGCGCCGGCGCGAACTCGGGAAAATCGTCGCGCGGGTCGCGGCCGGTCTCGTCCTGGTATTGCCTGGGCAGGCGGCGCATGGCCGGCCCCTTGCGGTGCGGCCCCAACAGCGTGGCGAGCGGGTGATCGATATTCGGCGTATCCACGCCGACCATCTTGACCCGCTTGGCCACCAGCCACTCTGCCGCGGCCTTGGAGAGGCCCGGCGCCTCGCCGAAATACTCCTGGCTGTCGGCATATTTGCCGTGCCAGCCGAGATTGAGGATGACGATGTCGCCGGGGCGGATGTCGGCGCCGGTGCCCTCCAGGTCCTCGGGCGTGACGAGCCGCCACTTCTGCTTGGGCAGGCCGATGACGACACCAGGCCCGAAGAAGCGGTCCGGCGGCAGCGCACCGATGCCGTCGGCGCCCGGGATCAGATGCAAGGGCGCGTTCACATGGGTCGAGTTGTGCATGACCATCTTGATGCGCTGCGACATCACGCCGTGCTCGGCGATGGTGACGCTGCGGTAGATGACCGTGTCGCGGAAGCCGGGATGGGTCGGCGTGTGATGCCCCCAGGGATGGCTCAGCTCGAAATAGCGCAGGCCCGTGGCCCGCTCGACGGCGGCGCTCATGGCGTCCCCCCGTCGGACTGCGGCGGTGCATTGACTGTGGTGTGGAGGTTGCGGGCGAGATCGACCGCGATCTCGGCTTGTGTGTAGACCGGATAGGACAGCGCCTTTTTCGGCACATGGCCAAGGCGGGCGGCCATTATGCCGACGCCAGCATCCCCACCGTGGCTGTAGGAAACAAACCGCATCTAAAATCCCGTGCACTTCAATACTCAATTATTTTATAATGCATGATATATTTTGCAATACGAAGCTCATGAATTGTTGGCCCGTTGACGTTTCGTCCGTTCATATCTCAGGGTCTTGGGATCGGACTCTCGTCATCAACCCGGTCGAGGCAAAGACCGTCCGATCCATCTTCCGCCTCTATCTCCAGCGCGGCTGCGTCAACAAGCCGAAGGCCGTAGCCGAAACCTGGGAAAAGGTGTAGGCCCAGCCTACCGCCAACGGCAGAGCGCGCCGGAACGGAGCCCACACCAAGGAGCCGAGCCTCGTGGTTCTGATCAAGTCGATCGTCCGTGCGCATAATTGGTTCGAGCAATCTAGGTCCGGAGACGTCAGCGGCACCGCCGAGATCGCTGCGGCCGAAGGTCTCACCCAGTCCTATGTCACGCGGCTTGTGCGGCTTACATTCCTGGCACCCGATATCATCGAGGCGATCCTCGCCGGCGGCCAGCCGGTCGACCTCAGCGCCGATAAACTCGTGAAATCGTCAGCCGGTCTCCCGACGGATTGGGAAGAGCAACGCGCAGCTCTCGGATTCTAGCGCGCCCACGTCAAACAGCGATCCCCTGAACGGTACCGTGAAAACGGGCCGCGGAGAAAACCCGGGCATATTGCTCGGGATTCGCCCGAAATGCCCTCTCTCGGTACCGGAACCAGGGTGGCTGTGCCCGTTAACCCATTGAAATTAAAGGAAGAGTGGTCGGCGCGCGCGAGAGCATGATAACTACTCAGACTGGTTGGCGGAGGGCGCAGTCTAGAGCGAGACAGTCTCTCGCGTCTGTGCGCCGATTTCCCTGTTTAACAGGGAAAATACAGGGAATTTTCTCGAATTTTGGGTTTGTTGCTCCGATTACACGAACACAACGTCGCGGAGTCCGCGGCTTTCCCACACAAATTCCCTAAATATCAAAACAGGGAATTTTTTCGGCAGAACAGGGAAATTCTTCTCCAAAAGAGGGAAGCCACGATGCGCCGACTAAAGCCGTGGATCGACCGGCTCGCTTTCAAGCGCCAGCACGCCGAAAACGCATTCATGTACAACTCGCAGGGGCTCGCGCCTGACGAACCGCTCGAGCGCTTCCAGTCCGAGCGCGAATTCGCGGAGAGCCAGTGAGCGTTTTTTGCCGAGGCCGCGGCTGCGCAGCCGCTCCAGGTTTTCTGGCGCGTCGTAGTCGGGCCCGTAGATGATCCGGAGATACTCCGGCCCGCGGCATTTGACGGCGGGCTGGATGAGTCCACGCTTGCCGCGAGCTACGAAGTCTGCCGGCTTGACGACCATGCCCTCGCCTCCCTTGGACGTCATGTCTTCCCACCAGGTTGTGGCCTCGGCGACCGCGCCCGCGTCCGCCAGGTCGACGTCGTGGTAGTCCGTCTTGATCAAAAGGCCCGGGTCCGCCGCGCAAAGACGATGTAGTGACTCCATATGCCAGCGGTGGGGCTTGTCGGCATGCACCGCGCCTTCGCTCGCCAGGAGGTGGAAGGGCGCGATCTTGATGTCTTCGATGCCGGCAGCCGGCCAGACATAGTGACCATAGGCCTCGCGGTAGGCGTCCGCCCGCAGCTCCCGCGCACGCATGCGCTCCGGCAGGTCCCCGAGATCGATGCCGCGTGCTTCGGCGTCCGTGAGCGCGCCGTTGGTCTGTGCGAGGCCGGCCGTGGCAGCGGTTGCCACGGGCGCATATTGCCGCTCGATCAGCGCCTGCGCCTTCAAGGACCAGGGCATGATCTCGGCATCAAGGCAGACCCAATCGGATTCGAATTCCTTCCAAAAGTCCGCTGCCGTGAGCGCATCAGTAAGCCGGCCCAGAGCTTGGCCCTCGAGCGCGGATTCCGAAAAGAACCGGCGCCCGGTTCGCGTGTAGATCGCCCCGCCCACCTCTGACGCGATGCCGAAGCGCTTTTCCGCGGCGGGCGCGTCACGGCAGACGATCGCAATGGCGCGGGAACCCATATGCTTTTCCTCGCAGACCACGGTCGCGACGTCCTGGCTGCGGAAATAGGCAAATGCTTCGTGCGGATGCTCCAGATGGCCCTCCTTTTGTGACGTTTCCGAGGGCGACATGGTGGGCGGCAGATGGATCAGCCAGCGCGGGTCGATGGCAAAGCGCGTCATCGTCTCGAGCGCGGCGGCAGCCTGCTCCTCGTGAATGGTCACGGAGCGACGCAGGCCGGTCGCGATGATCCGCTTGCCGATCACGTCCGCAATGTCGAGCTGGGTGTCGTAGGCCTGTTGCGCCGTGAGTGCCGGCGCAGTGGCGGCCGCCAGCGGTCGCGTCGGCTCGAAATGCACGGTCTCGGCCGGCACCTCGACGAGTTCCATCTCCGGGTAGCGCAGGGCGGTCATCTTGCCGCCGAAGACGCAGCCGGTATCGATGCAGATGGTGCCGTTCAGCCACTCGGCTTCGGGTACGGGTGTATGGCCGTAAACCACTTTCGCCCGGCCGCGATAGTCGGCGGCCCAGTTGTAGCGTACCGGCAGGCCAAACTCGTCGGTCTCGCCCGTGGTCTCGCCATACATGCAGAAGGCCCTGACCGCGCCCGAGGAGCGGCCCTGCATCTCCTCGCGGATGCCTGCATGGGCGACCACGAGCTTGCCGTCGTCGAACCAATAGTGGCTGATCAGGCCGGACAGGAAGTCCCGCATCTCGTCGACGAAGGCGTCCGGCTCGCGCTCGAGCTGCGCCAGGCTCTGGGCCAATCCGTGCGCAACCTTGACGTTGCGGCCCTTCAGCGCCCGGGCCAGTTTGTCGTCATGGTTGCCGAGGATGCAGAGCGCGGTGCCGGCGTCAACCATGGATTTGACGATGCGCAGCACATCCGGCGTGCGCGGGCCGCGGTCGACCAGGTCGCCGAGGAAAATCGCCCGGCGGCCGTCCGGCGGCGTCACCGTGTAGCACCGCTCCGCCCTATTGCCCGCGACCGCGACGTCGTAGCCGAGCTTCGCCAGCAACGCCTCCAGCTCGGTTGCGCAGCCATGGATATCGCCGATGATGTCGAACGGGCCGGTCTCCCGGCGCCGGTCGGTCCATAGCGGCTGGCGCTCGATAGCGACGGTGTCCATCTCCTCCGGCGTCTTGAGCTTGTAGACGAAGCGGATGCCCTCCTTGTTCATGCCGCCGAGGCCGCGCCGCAGGTTGCGGACGTGATTGCGCACCACGTGGCGGCCGAACTGCCGGTCGGGGCGGTCGGCATTGCGCTCGTGGCAGAGCTCCTCCGGGGTCAGGAACACGAAGGCGATGGTGAGCGAGTGATAGCGCTTGGCGATGCGGACCAGCGCCCGGCGGTCCTCAGGGCGGACGTTGGTGGCGTCCACCACAGTCAGCCGGCGCGCTGCCAACCGCTTCTCGACGATGAAATGGACGAGATCGAAGGCATCGCCGGTCGCCTCCAGGCTGGTCTCGTCATCGCAGACGATGCCGCGGCACGCATCCGATGAGACGATCTCGGTCGCTAAGAAATGCCGCGCGCCAAAGGTCGACTTACCCGAGCCCGAAGGCCCGACCAGAAGCACGAGGCAGTAGTCGGGGATGGAGATGGTGTTGATCATCTATTTCGCATCCGTTCCGGCAAACCATTCGACAAAGAGGTCGACGAATTGTGGATACCACGCGCTATCCGGCCCGAAATGATTGCCGTCCTTTAATATGATGCCCCATGGCGAGCCGAGCGCGCCGTGTCCTTGCGCGCAATACGCCGCGACCACTTTTCTCTCCCGCATATCGGCAAAAACCCAAGCCTGACAGGCTTCGTTGTCGCCGTACTCCCACATAAGCGTCTTCTCCCGGATAGGGCTGAAGTAGGATTGAATTCTGGCGCGCAGCTTTTCGTCCGCGATCGCTTCAGACACGCGCTTCAAGAGATCTTCGAGAGCTTCCTCGTCCATTCTCTCGGTCATCGTCGGAACACCCCCATCTGCGTCGGTGGGCCGTAGTCCTCGTGTGCCTCGCCGATGCTGTCGATACGCACGGCGTAGCCGCGGCGCTTGGCGACATCCTTGGCCCAGGCCTCGAACTCGGCGCGGGTCCATTCGAAGCGGTGGTCCGGGTGGCGCAGCTTGCCAGGCTCGAAATCCTCGAAGGTGGCGTTGAATTCGCGGTTCGGTGTGGTGACGATCACTGTCTTGGGTCGCGCCGCGGCGAAAATGGCTTGCTCGAAGGCGGGCAGCCGGTCCGGCTCCAGGTGCTCGATGACTTCGACCGCCGCCGCCGCATCGAGGCCCTCCAGCCGTACATCGCGATAGGTGAGCGCACCCTGCACGAGGTCGATGCGTTCGCGCTGGCGTAGTGGCATGTGGTCGAGTTTCAGGCGCCGTGAGGCGCGCTCCAGCGAAGCGGCCGAGACCTCGATCCCCAGAATGCGCGTGAACTGCTTTTCCTTGAGCAAGCGGCGCAGCAGCTTCCCCTCGCCGCAGCCGAGGTCGGCGACGGTCTTCGCGCCGGCCTCCAGCAGCACCCGGGTCACCGTGTCCAGCCGGGTCTCGTGCAGCCGGATCGGCTTTTCCAGCGTCGCCTCGGCCTCGTCCTGGGCCTCCAGCATGTCCGCCTCGGCGGGCTCGACCTGTTCGGCCAGCGCATTCAGCGTGGCGCGCGCCAGCCCCGACCGGTGCTTCAGGTAGCGCTTTGCGATCATTGTCTGCTGGGGATGCGTCTCGAGCCAACCGGTTCCTTTTGCGAGGAGCTTGTCCACCTCGTCCGGACCGACCCAGTAATGCTTCTGATTGTCGAGCACGGGAATCAGAACGAAGAGATGGGTCAAAAGCTCCGCCAGCCGCACCTGCCCCGAAATCCGTGCCGTCACATAGGCGCTCGGGCCCCAGTCGGGCCGGTCGGGGTCGAGCGGGTGCGGCCCGGCTTCCACGTCGTAGCCGAGCGGGGCGAAGAGCCGTTCCAGGATCTCGGGGCCGCCGCGGCACGGCAGCGGCGCGATCACCGCTTCCAGCGGGATCGGCGTGTCGGCCAATTCCTGCCGGCCCTTACTGCGGCCGGACATGGCCGCCCCCAAGAGCCGAGCGATGGCGACCGAGAGAAAGGACGACGCCACGTAAGGCCGGTCGCTCACATAGTGGTCGAAGAGTCGGTCGCGGCCCTTGCGCCCGCGCACCAGCCCGACCGGGTCAATATCGACGACGAGTGCGGCCGTGCAGCGCCCCTCCCCGGCTTCCGGATAGAACAGATGGGCGGTGCCGAAGGCGAGCTGTTTCTCATGCACCTTGTCCGGATGCTTCAACAGCAGATAGCCCAGATCCGTAGCCGGGCAGTGAGTGGTGGTGAGCGAGAGAAACATCAGCCGGCCCTCACGATCATCCGAAAAAGCTCGTTTGCACGGTCGATCAGGCTGGTGGTCATGGGTCGTTCCTCAGTCCGTATTTCTTCAATTCCGCCTTGCCGAGCTGGCGCTTGGTGACGATGCGTCGCCAGAAAAACTCCTTCGCCGGTCCGTATCGTGGCGACGCGGGCTCTTTCGCGATCATGATCCATCGATGCGGCGTATCGTTGGGAACCGAAGATGCTATTTCTGCTAGCTTAAAGTGGTACCAGATGCCGTCCCACCGATGCAGTTCGTTGGCCGAATCGAGCACAATGCCCTTCTCCGCTTCCAGTGTATCGGCGCGCGGGCGACGCTTCTTCACCCTCAGCTTGCGCCGCAGCTTTTCGGTCTCCTTGATGATCCCGTCATGAGGGTCGACGTAGAGCGCTTGGCGCCACTGGTCCGGCGTGCTGGTCATGTCCCAGCTCGACATGGCCAGCCAGCGCCCCTTGCGGTCGACGTGTACCCGGATGGCGATGAAGTCCTCGAGATGGCTCAGGATATGCGCCTGCACCTCGTTACGCACGTCGAGCACGGCGCGGATCTCGCCATGGACCTTGTTCCAGGGCCGACCGCGCTGGCGCCCGAGATAGCGCTTGAGCGGGCCGAGATGCTCGTTCAGATGTTTCGATCGCGTTTGGGTCAGTTCGGCATATCTCCTGACGCCGACCTTCGAAGGCAAATCGTCAGGTTCCTTCAGCCGTTGCCGGCGGGTCTTGATACGCCAGCCCGAGCGTGGCCGCTCGACGATCACCTTGTTCATGTCAGCACGCATCGTATCCTCCTACGCGCACGCCCGTCTCCTCGACCAGTTCGGCCTACCGGGCGCTACAGTTTCACTTTCGGTCTCCTGACTTCAACGCGTTGTCACCCTTTGACACAGACCACCTGCTTCAGAGTGTGGACGACATCGATCAGGTCCGCCTGGGCGGCCATGACCGCGTCGATGTTTTTGTAGGCTCCGGGCGTCTCGTCGATGACGCCCTGGTCCTTGCGGCACTCGACGCCGGCCGTCGCCGCGCGGTGGTCCTTCAAGGTGAAGGTCCGCTTGGCTTCGCCGCGCGACATCACTCTTCCGGCGCCGTGGCTGCAGGACCGGAAGCTCTGTTCCGCGCCCTTTCCCTTGACGATGAAGGACTTGGCCCCCATCGAGCCCGGGATGATGCCGAGCTCGCCTTCATCGGCGCGCACCGCGCCCTTCCGCGTGACCCAGACCTGCTCGCCGAAATGCTGCTCGCGGGCCACGTAGTTGTGGTGGCAGTTGACCGCGACCTTCTCGGTCTTGAACCTGCGGAAGTGCTTCCGGAGCGCGTCCAGGGTCCGCTCCATCATCACCTCCCGGTTCACCGCCGCAAACTCCTGCGCCCACAGCACCGCGGCCATGTAGTCTTCGAAAAGACTGTCGCCTTCGGTGAAGTAGGCTAGGTCCCTGTCCGGCAGGGCATGGCCCAGAACCTGCTTCTCGAGATGCTTGCGTGCCTCTTCGATGAAGTAGGTGCCGATGCGGTTGCCGACGCCGCGCGAGCCGGAATGCAGCATCACCCAGACCCGGTTCTCCTCGTCGAGGCAGATCTCTATGAAGTGGTTGCCGCCGCCGAGCGTACCGAGATGGACGACCGAGTTGGCGCCCCGGATCTTGGGGTGCTTGTCCTCGATCTCCTTCAGACCCTCGGCCAGGCCGGACTGATGGAAGCGGTTGCCGACCCGGTTGGGCACGCCGTCCTTCCAGCCGCCCTTGAGGCCGATGCCGCCATGGGGCACGGCGCGCTCGATGGCGTCGCGCACCGGCGCCAGGTTATCCGGCAGCCGGTTTGCCGTCAGCGAGGTCCGGACCGCCATCATGCCGCAGCCGATGTCGACCCCGACCGCCGCCGGAATGATCGCGCCACGGGTGGCGATAACGCTACCCACGGTGGCGCCGCGGCCGAAATGGACGTCCGGCATCGCCGCCACGTGGCGGAAGATGAAAGGCAGGCCGGCAATGTTGCGAAGCTGCTGCTTGGCGCCTTCCTCCACGGGCACGCCCTTGGTCCACGCCTTGATCACCGCGTCGCCGGTTTCGATCAGTTCGTAGCCGCTCATCGTCTCTCTCCTCATTCTCCTCGCGGTCCCGGGGGCGAATTCCCCCGGGACCGCGCCGCTTCGCTCCAAATAAAAACCCCTCCCGAGGCGGATACCTGGGGAGGGGCGGAACGAAACACGTTCTTTCGGCTGCGTCAGTTCATGCGCAAGCCACCCTCCCGGGGCGTCGATGGATTCAAATCGGCGCGCGGGCACAGCTGGTGCCCGAGGCTCGATCTGCCGTCCGGTCCATATGGAGGGGTCCGTAACATTTGCTCAAAACTCTCTCTGCTCAGCGTCGCAGGACCATCGCCAGCCTGCAACCGTGGCGAGCGCTTATGACGGAAGCGGCAAAAGGTGTCAAGGCCGAAGGCGCGAGACAGCCGCAGACATCGGTCGAGCGTACCAGCAATAACTCTTTAGCACTATAATATCGAATTTGCCGGCGCAGCTGAAATGGGACCAGGCCCCAGAAGAAACGCTGCAAGGGAAGCGTTGGGTGGGGATAGGTGCCAAACAGAGGACGTCCCGAAACGCCAACGGCCAACGTGATAGGGCGTGGGATCGAGTGTCGGCGTCTCTCCGGTCAAAAGGTCAGTAAGAAAGGCGTTTGCAATGGACAGCGAGAGTGGATTGACAGGTCGATAGCGAAAATATAATAATTAATATTAATAGTATTAATAGACAATTTGATTCGACGGGCAAATCCGGGGGGTATCTTGGTGAAACTCAGCGTTCCAGCGCAACATTCCAGCAGAGTTGCGGTGCCGCAAACGGACACGCGTAATGACTGATCGAAAACGAGACCTTCGAAGTGTAGAGTCCTATGGCAAGCTGGATCGCGACGGATTCATCCATCGCAGCTGGATGAAGGCGCAAGGTCTGCCCGACGATGTGTTCGACGGGCGGCCGGTCATCGGCATCTGCAATACCTGGTCCGAGCTGACGCCCTGCAACGCGCATCTTCGCGAGATCGCCGAATATGTGAAGCGCGGCGTCTGGGAGGCGGGGGGACTGCCGCTCGAATTCCCCGCGATGTCATTGGGTGAGACGCAGATGCGCCCGACGACGATGCTGTTCCGCAACCTGCTGGCCATGGAGGTGGAGGAATCGATTCGCGGCAACCCCATTGACGGCGTCGTCCTTCTGGGCGGCTGCGACAAGACGACGCCCGGTCAGTTGATGGGCGCGGCGAGCGTCGATCTGCCGACCATGATCGTCTCCTCGGGCCCGATGCTGAACGGCAAGCACCGCGGTCGCGACATCGGCTCGGGCTCGGATGTGTGGCGGTTGTCGGAGGCCGTGCGCAGCGGCGAGATGAGCGAAGCGGAGTTCTTTTCCATAGAGAATGGCATGTCGCGCTCGCGCGGCACCTGTATGACCATGGGGTCGGCGTCGAGCTTTGCCGCCGTCAGCGAATCGCTCGGGATTTCGTTGCCCTACAACGCGACCATCCCGGCCGTGGACGCGCGCCGGCAGGTTCTGGCGCATCAGACCGGCCGTCGGATCGTCGGGCTGGTCAGGGAGGATCGGCGCCTGTCGCAGTTCTTGACCCGCGAGGCATTGGAAAATGCGATCCGGGTGCATGCGGCAATCGGCGGATCGACAAACACCGTGATCCACCTGCTTGCCGTGGCGGGGCGCGCCGGGGTCGAGCTGTCGCTCGGCGATTTCGATGTACTCGGCCGCGATGTGCCCTTGCTTGCGAACCTGCAGCCGTCCGGCCGGTTCCTCATGGAGGATCTCCACTACGCCGGGGGGCTGCCGGCCTTGATGCGCGAGATGACGGCGTTTTTGCACCTCGATCTGCCGACCGCTGACGGGCGGACCGTGGGCGAGATTCTTGCGGAGGCGGAGCGTTACAACCCGGATGTCATTGCTTCGCTTGACGCGCCGGTTGACGAGGTCTCCGGTATTTGGGTGCTGCGTGGCAACCTGGCGCCGGACGGCGCGATCATGAAGCCAAGCGCGGCCGCATCCGACCTTTTGACCCACCGCGGCAAGGCCCTCGTCTTCGAGACCATCGAGGACTTCAAATCGCGTATCGACGATCCCGACCTGGACGTCGACCAAAGCTCGGTCCTGGTTCTGAAAGGCTGCGGGCCGGTCGGCTATCCCGGTATGCCCGAGGTCGGCAACATGCCGCTTCCGCGAAAGCTGCTGGATCGGGGCGTCCGTGACATGGTGCGCATCTCGGATGCGCGCATGAGCGGGACCGCGTTTGGCACGGTGGTGCTGCATGTCGCACCGGAATCGGATGTCGGCGGCCCGCTCGCGCTGGTGCGGAGCGGTGACGAGATCCTGCTCGACGGGCCGGCGCGCCGTCTGGAGCTCCTGGTCGACGAGGAGGAACTTGCGCGCCGCCGGGCCGCGTGGCGGCAGGCCACCCGCGACCCCGGTCCGGACCGCGGTTATGCCGCCCTGCATGTCCGGCACGTTCTGCAGGCCGACAAGGGCTGTGATCTCGACTTCCTGCGCGGCGCCAGCGGCGCCGAGGTGAAGCGGGAATCGCACTGATGCGCGCAACCTATCCCAGCCTGAGGGGGCGGGGCGTCATGATCACCGGCGGCGCGACCGGCATCGGCGCGGCCATGGTCGAAGCCTTTGCCGGACAGGGCGCGCGTGTCGGTTTTATCGATATCGACGAAACCTCCGCGGCCGCCCTCTGTGGCCGGATCGAAGATACGTGGTTTCGCCCGGTCGATGTGACCGAGGTCGCTGTGCTCAAAGCCGCCATAGGCGACTTCGCGGAATCGCGCGGGCTCGATGTGCTGATCAACAATGTTGCCAACGACGCCCGCCAAGAGCCGCTTGAGGTGACCGAAGAGGATTGGCGCG
>JAKSBY010000011.1 GCA_022360855.1 Sphingomonadales bacterium
CTCCATGGACATCAACATGACCCTGATAGGCCAGACGATTGCAATGATCGTGTTCGCCACGTTCTGCATGAAGTTCATCTGGCCGCCGATCATGAACGCGATCGAGGAACGACAGACGCAAATCGCCGACGGACTCGCCGCGGCCGAGCGCGGCCAGCAAAGCCTGGACAAGGCGCAGTCGGAAGCCGCGCAAATCGTCGAGGAGGCGCGCAAGCAGGCGACCGGCATACTCGACCAGGCGCATGCCCGCGCCAACGAGATTGTCGCGGAAGGCAAAGCGGACGGTGTCAAGGAGCGCGACCGGCAGATTACCGCGGCGCGCGCCGAGATCGAGCAGGAATCCAATCGCGCCCGCGAAGAGCTGCGCGGCCAGGTATCCGCCATCGCGGTGGCCAGCGCCGAAAAAATCCTGCAGCGCGAAATCGACTCGAGCACGCACCAGGACATACTGGGCAAACTCGCCGGCGAGCTCTGACAATAGGGATTAGCTGACGAATGGCTGACAACAACACCATTGCAAGGCCTTACGCGCAAGCCGCCTTCGAGTTGGCCCGCGATTCCGGCGCGTTGGCCGAGTGGTCGGCGGCGCTGGCGGCGGCGAAAGCAGCCATGTCGGACGGCGCGGTTGCCAAGTACCTGTCGACGCCGAGCCTGTCCGCGTCGAAACGCCTGGAGTTCTTGACCGGCGTGCTGTCGGCCGTTGACGGCGAGTCCAAGGTGTTCGGCGGCGCCGATCAGCGCGGCAGCAACTTTCTCAAGCTGTTGCTCGAATACGGCCGCGCGCAGGTGTTGCCGGAAATCGCCGATCATTTCGAGACGCTTAAGGCCAACGTCGAAAACTCGGTCGACGTAACGATCACGTCCGCTACGGAAATGAGTGCGGCACAGCAGGGTGAGATCATTGCGGCGCTGAAAGCGCGTTTCGGCCGTGAGATCAATCTCGCCACGGAAATTGATGAATCCCTCATCGGCGGCGCGGTCATCCGCGCCGGCGACGTCGTTATTGATGGATCATTGCGTTCGCGCCTCGACGGGCTTGCGAACGCGCTGGTCGCCTGAAGAGGAAAAGAAGATGGCACTTAAGGCTTCTGAAATCAGTCAGCTGATTAAAGAGCGTATCGAAAACTTCGAGGCCGCTGCGGAAGCGCGGGACGTCGGCACCGTTATTGCATTGACCGACGGCATCGTGCGCATACACGGCCTGGCCGACGCACGGTACGGCGAGATGCTCGAATTCCCGGGCAACACCTTCGGCATGGCGCTGAATCTCGAGCGGGACTCGGTCGGCGCGGTCGTACTCGGCGATTACAAGCACATCATCGAAGGCGACACGGTCAAGA
>JAKSBY010000171.1 GCA_022360855.1 Sphingomonadales bacterium
TATCTGGAGCTCGGCACCTTCACCGGCTACAGCACGTTGGCGCTTGCGCTGGCTTTGCCGGAAGACGGCGAGGTCGTCGCCCTCGACGTCTCGGAAGACTGGACCGGCATCGGCCGACGGTACTGGCAAGAGGCCGGCGTCGACGGCAAGATCGACCTCCGCCTGGCGCCGGCGTCCGAGACATTGCAGAAGCTCATCGCCGCCGGCGAATCGGGCCGCTTCGATCTCTGTTTCATCGATGCGGACAAAACCGGCATGCCGGCTTACCTGGAGGCCGCGCTCGAACTCCTCCGCCCGGGCGGGCTTATCATGGCGGATAATGTGCTGTGGGGCGGGTCGGTGGCCGACCCTGCCGAGACGGACGAAGATACCGAGGCGATCCGCGCCTTCAACGCCAAGCTGCGCAACGATGACCGGGTCGACATGGTGATGACGCCGATCGGCGACGGTCTCTCCCTGGCCGTCAAACGCTAACGCAAAAAAAGACCGCCGCGGGAGCGGTGTGCTCCCCGCGAGCGGTCCTGACCCCAGGGAGGGTCCTGGAAACGGTTTAGTAGGTGCTGACCTCGCCGGAGCCGGCGACGCTCACCTGCTGCATCTTGGCGCCGCCATAAAGGCCGATATCGCCGGAGCCGGAGATCTTGCCTGAGAACTCGGCGGAGGCGTAGACCTCGGCGTCGCCGGAGCCGGAAATCCTGACCTCGGCATTGACGCATTGCAGCTCCTTGGTATCGATGTCGCCGGAGCCGGAGATCTTGACCGTGAGATCGCCGCAGGAGCCGTCGGCGCGGATATCGCCGGAGCCCGAAATCTTGAACACCAGCACGTCCGAATCGACGCCGGAGATGTCCGCATCGCCGGAGCCCGAGATGCTCAGGCCCTCGAGCGCCGCGACGGTGATGTCGGCGCTGATGGTGCCGCGGCTGCGGTAGGAGCCGCGCTTGAGCTTGATGGTCAGGGTGCCGTCGTCGACGGTCGTCTCGACCTTGTCCATGATCCGCTCGTGGGCGGTGACCTCGACGCTTTGCGGGCTGCCGATCTTGACGTTTACGTCGACGCTACCCTTGGTGACGATGCGCGTGAAGGTCTCGACTTCGCGGACCTCGCTGACCGAATCGCGGGACTCGGCGGCGCCGAGCGAGCCGACCACGAGCAGCACTGCGGCGCAGCCGGCGACGATGAATGCGGGTTTTGTGACTGTCATGAGTTGGGCTCCCTTATTTCAGTTCGAAATCGCCGAGGCCGGCGATCTGCCGCTCGACGGTTTTCGGATTGCCATAGACCTCGATGTCGCCGACACCGTTGATGCGCGCCGCGACCGTTTCCGAGGCGAACACCTCGGCATCCCCGGCGCCGTTGATGGTCAGGTCGACATGCGCGCATTTGAACGCTTCGGCGTCGATATCGCCGGCGCCGTTGACCTCGAAGGTGGCCGTGGTGCAGGCGCCGTCCATCGAGACGTCCCCGGCGCCCGAGATCTCGATCTCGACCGCCTCCGAATCGATATTGGAGATCGTGGCGTCGGCGGCGCCGTCGATCTCGAGGCCCTCGAATTTGGCCATCGCGATCTCGATCTCCACGTCGGCGCCGCGCCAGCGCCGGCCCTTGAGGTCGATGGTGAGGACGCCGTCGCGGACGATGGTCTCCACGCGGTCCATATGGCTGGCTTCGGTGGTGACGGCCACGGACTGCGTCTCGCCGGCGCGGATCGCGATATCGAGGCCGCCTTCCACGACGATCCTGCTGAACGTCGCGACGTCGCGTTCCTCGGTGACTTCGTCGGCGCTGGCGAAAACGGGCATAGAGAGCCCGATGGCGGCGAGGGCAGCGGCAACGCCCTTCGCAGGTGCTCGCATTATCCTTCTCCTGTCGTCGAGTCGCTTCTATATCTGATTGATATATAATTTGACTACTACCATGTAGTAGCGCCCTCGCGCCCTGTCAAGCAGATATCTTGTCATATCCTTGTCATACGCGTTATTATCGGTGCCATGGAGGACGTGACTCCCATAACGCTGGCCCGGGCGCGGCCACACGGAAATCGCGCGCGGGTTTTCTTCAACCGCTTCGAATTGAGGCTGATCCTCGATATTTACGGGCGCATGGTGGCGGCCGGCAACTGGCGGGACTACGCCATGGACCAGGTCGACGGCACCGCCGTCTTCGCCGCCTATCGCCGCGCCAGCGA
>JAKSBY010000716.1 GCA_022360855.1 Sphingomonadales bacterium
ACGCCGCGGGGCATGGGGAGCTCGATCCCGCGGACGGAGGCGAAGCCGAGCGCCTCGTAGAAGGCGACGGCGTTCAGGCTTGCGTAGCATTCGAAGCGGCGGACGCCGGCAGCCTGCGCGGCGGCCTCGCAGGTCTCGTAGAGCGCGCGGCCAATGCCGCAGCGAGCCCAGCCATGATGGGTGGCGAAATGGCGGAGATGGGCAAGGCCCGCCTCGACCTTGCCGCTGCCGGGCCGGGCCGCGCTCCAGCCGCCGCAGCCGATGATCCCGCCGTCGCCGGTCTCCGCCACGTAAAAGGTGCCCGAAGCCAGCAATACCGGATTGGCCCGGGTGATGATCGGCAGAAAGGCCGCCAGGCTGGCCGCGTCGTAACCCGGCGCCATCAAGACCGGGTAGGAGGCCGCGAGCAGCGTATCGATCCCGGCATCGTCGGCCGGGCGCGCAACCCTGATCTTGAAGGCCGCATCCACTTCCGGCCCGATCCGCCTAAATCTCCGCCGTCGCCTCGGCGAGCCAGGCGGCGGTCTCCGCGTCCACATGCGGCGTGATCTCGGTTCGCACACGTGCGTGATAGGCGTTGAGCCAGCCGCGCTCGGCCTCGGTCAGGAGCTCGGGCAGAATCATGTTGCGGTCGATGGGTGCCAGCGTCAGGGTCTCGAAACCGAGCATGGGCCGCTCGCCGCCGGCGACCGCCTCGGGCTCGGTGACCAGAACCAGGTTCTCGATCCGCATGCCATAGGCGCCGGGCTTGTAGTAGCCGGGTTCGTTGGACAGGATCATGCCGGGCTCGAGCCCGACCCCGTTATTCATCTTGGCGATGCGCTGCGGGCCCTCATGCACGGCGAGATAGGAGCCGACGCCATGGCCGGTGCCGTGGTCGTAGTCGAGGCCGGCCTGCCACAGCGGCCGGCGCGCCAGGGTATCGAGCTGCCCGCCGCCGGTGCCTTTGGGAAAGCGGGCAGTGGCGAGCGCGATGTGGCCCTTAAGGACCAGGGTGAAACGCTCCTTCTCCTCGCGGCCGACCTCGCCGATCGCGACCGTGCGGGTCACGTCCGTAGTGCCGTCGAGATACTGGCCGCCGGAGTCGACCAGATAGACCGAGTCGGGTTCGATGGGTTTGTTGGTTTCCTCGGTCACCCGGTAATGGATGACCGCGCCGTTGGAGCCGGCGCCGGAGATGGTGTCGAAGGAAAGGTCCTCGAAGCGCTCGCGCCGGGCGCGAAACGCCTGCAGCTTGTCCGCCGCATCCATCTCGTCGAGCCCGCCCTTGGGCCCTTCAACCGCCAGCCAATGCAGGAATTCGGAGAGCGCCGCCCCGTCGCGGCGATGGGCGCGGCGCGTGCCCTCCTTCTCCACCTCGTTCTTGATCGCCTTGGGCAGGGCGCAGGGATCGGCCGCCTTGACGAGTTTCGCGCCGGCATCCTCCACGGTGGCAAATACCGCCGCCGAGGCGGTCGCCGGATCCGCCAGCACGGCCTTCCCCGCTTGGCCGAGATCAGCCAGAGCAGCGTCGAATTCTTCATAGCCGCGGAGCCGCACCTGATTGCCGAGATGCTCGCGGAGTTCGTCGGTCACCTTTGCGCCATCGATAAAAAGGTCGGCCGCGCCGTCCGCATGGGCGATCGCATAGGCTTGCGCGACCGGGGTATGGACCACGTCCGTGCCCCGGATGTTGAGGAGCCAGGCGACCGAATCGAGCATGGTGATGGCCGCCGCGTCGGCGCCTTTGTCGGCAAGCGTCTCGGCGATCTTGGCGCGCTTGTCCGCCGCCGCCATGCCGGCGAATTCGGCGCCGTGGGGAACGGCCGCCGCCGTGGGCAGGGGCGGCTGATCGTCCCACACCGCATCGATCGGGTTGGGCGACAGGGGCTTGGCCTCGGCGCCCTTCACGGCGAGGGCCTCGGTGACCTCCTTGACCCAGCCGATGGAATGCAGCTTGGGATCGTAGCCGAGCACATCACCTTCTTGGGCGGCCTCCTTGACCCAGGCGGCGAGCTTTTTCTCTTCGATGAAGACCGGCGTGATGTGGTCCATGTCCACCTGCTCCGCCGCCTGCAGCACATAGCGGCCGTCGACGAAGAGCGCCGCCTGATCGCCGAGCACCACCGCGGTGCCGGCGGAGCCGGTGAAGTCCGTCAGCCAGGCCAGCCGTTCCGCATAGGCCGGCACATATTCGCTGTTGTGCTCGTCGGTGCGCGGCACCACGAATCCGGTCGCACCCCGGGCCTTGAGTTCCGCCCGCAGTCGGGCGAGCTTGTCGGCGGTTTCGGACATTTCGGTCTTCCGCTTTGTCGTTGTCTGCTCTTCAACAGATAGCCCTCATCGCCCGCCGCGCCAAGACCTTCAGGGACTTTCGTCCGCGCCAAAGAGGCGGTATGGTCGGTCGAAGACCGACAGGAGGAAGACAATGAAAAAGCCACTCAGTGGCGCGCTCGGCCTCGCGGCCGCGCTGGCGCTCGCCGCCTGCGAACCCCAAACAGCACAAGACGAGGAGACTGCGCCCGTGGACGAGGCCACACCCATCGCCAGCCTGCCGGCGCCGCCGGTGGCAGCCCAGAGGCCGCATGAAGTGTCCCATCACGGCGTCACCCTGACCGACCCCTACAACTGGCTGCGCGACCCGGACTATCCCGAGGTGGATGACGAAGACGTACTCGCCTACCTCAAGGCCGAGAACGCCTATTTCGAGGCCGCCATGGCGCCACACGCGGCGCTCACCGAAGAGATCTTCGAAGAGCTCAAGGGCCGCATCAAGGAGGACGATTCCTCGGTGCCGCTGAAGGACGGCGACTGGCTCTATCAGTGGCGCTTCGAGACGGGCGCGCAGTACCGCAAATGGTACCGTACGCCGGTAGCGGGCGGCAAAGAGCAGCTGATCCTCGACGAGCCCGCCTTGGCCGAAGGCAAGGACTATTTCCGCCTTGGCGCCATGAATGTCAGCCCCGACGGCAAGCTCCTGGCCTGGTCGGCCGACACCGACGGCTCAGAATATTTCACGGTTCGCGTCAAGAATCTCGAAACCGGCGAAGTGCTGGCCGACGAGATCCCCGCGACCATCGGCGAGGTCGTGTGGGCCAAGGACAATGCCACACTCATCTATGCGGAGCTGATGGCCGAACGCTGGCGGCCCTACCGCATCCGCGCCCACAAGCTCGGCACGCCGGTTGCAGACGACCCGGTGCTCTACGAAGAACCGGACCTCGGTTTCTTTGCCGGCGTCGGCATCACCCATAGCCGCGATTTCATCGTCATCGGGTCCGGTGACAACGTCACCACCGAAGTCCGCGTCGTGCCGGCCGCCGATCCGCTCGCCGCGCCCACGCTTCTGGCAGCGCGCCAGCCTGGCCATGAATATTACGCGGACCATGCCGACGGGCGGTTCTTTATCCGCACCAACGACGAAGTCGCGGACTTCCGCATCGTCACCGCACCGGAAGACGCCCCGGCTCGGGAAAACTGGCAGGAGCTGATCGGTGCCACGCCCGGCCAGTATCTGCAGGGACTCACCGCATTCAAGGACTTCATCGTCGTCGAGGAGCGGCTGAACGGGCTCGACCAGATCCGCATCCGCAATCACGCCGGCGATGAGCATCGGGTAGAATTCCCCGAGGCGGCATACCGCGCGTCGCTCGGCGCCAACGCGGAATTCGACGTCGGCGAGATCCGCATCGATTACGAATCCATGGTCACGCCCGACACCGTGTTCGACTACCGGCTCGAAGACCGACAGCTCACTACCCGTAAAGTGCAGGAAATCCCATCCGGCTACGACGCCAGCCAGTATGCGACCGAGCGGGTCATGGCGTCAGCGCGCGACGGCGCGCTGATCCCGGTCTCCATCGTCTACCGCAAGGACTTCGCGAAGGGCACCGGCCCGGTCCACCAATATGGCTACGGCGCCTACGCCTATGGCCTGAGTCCGAGCTTCTCCTCGGCACGGCTGTCGCTGCTCGATCGCGGCTTCGCCTATGCCATCGCCCATGTCCGGGGCGGCGACGAGCTCGGCCGGCAATGGTATCTCGACGGCAAGCTCGAGAAACGCACCAACACGTTCAACGACTTCGTCGACGTGGCGCGCTTTCTGGTCGCCGAAGGCTGGACGACCGCCGGCAACGTCTCCGCCTCGGGCGGCTCTGCCGGTGGCGAGCTGATGGGCGCGGTGATCAATCAGGCGCCGGAGGTTTGGCGCGGCGTGGTCGCGCATGTCCCCTTCGTCGACGTGCTGAACACCATGCTCGACGACACGCTGCCGCTGACGCCGCTGGAATGGCCCGAATGGGGCAACCCCATCGAAGACAAGGCAGCGTTCGACCTGATCCGCTCCTATTCGCCCTATGACAATGTTGAGGCCAAAGCCTATCCGCCGCTTCTCATCACGGGCGGCCTCAACGACCCCCGGGTGACCTATTGGGAGCCGACCAAGTGGGCGGCCAAGCTCCGGGCGACCAAGACCGACGACAACCTGCTGCTCCTCAAGACCAATATGGGCGCCGGCCACGGCGGCAAGTCCGGCCGCTTCGAGAGCCTACGGGAAGTGGCGGAGGAATACGTCTTCCTCCTGATGGCGTTCGGCAGGGTCTAGCTGGCCACAGACGGCGCCCGCGCCTCCACGCGCCCTGATCGAAAAAAGTCCGTTGTCCTTCAACTGCGCGCGGAAATCCCTATAATAGAGGGTACAGGTTAAACGAATCGGTCAATCGCCATGCCCGACTATGAACTGGAAGAATTGAGAGACACGACCGCGCAAGGCCGGGAAAAGCTGAAGCTTGCCCGGGAGCTGGCCGAACGGGCCCAGAAATTGGCCGAGGGTGACGACCAGCGGGTTTTGCTCGAATCAGAGGCCGAACGGCTGCTTACCGAAGCCAGCGAAATCATGGATCGGACGCGCAGCAAACTCTACAAATACAGCAAATAATAGCCATAAGGAGGCGGGCCGATGGGGGACCTGTTCCAGCGCATCCAGGCAGCCGAGTCCGGCGCGGTCTCGCTCATAAGCCAGGTCGACAATCAGCTCCGCCGCCAGCACGCCAAAGACCAATCGCGGATCGCCTGGGTAATCATCTGGGCTTTCGTGGCCTCGCTCGGGGTCGTCTTCCTCATCGTCTTGCTGCAATGGGCCGTGCCGCTCGAATGCGTGGCCATCACGGATGGCGACAAGACCGAGGTCACCTGCCCCGACGCGCCGTGGAAACCGCCGGCCGAATTCCTGCTGGCGGCGATATCGTCTGTGATGCTGCCGGTGGTGACCTTGGTGCTTGGCTATTATTTTGGTAAGGAAACCAAGAAATAGCCAACAAGAGCCTGTTCTATGACAGCGACGTCGTACCGCGGTGCCTGCCACTGCGGTAATATCCACCTGGAATTCGAGACCGGTATGCCGGTTTCCGACTGGCCGCTCAGGGGCTGCGCTTGCGGTTTCTGCACCCGCCACGGCGCGCGTTACACGTCGGACCCAAAGGGCCGGCTGCGGATTGCCGTGAAAGACGCGGACGCGCTGACCCGCTATCGCCACGGCACCGAGTCCACCGATTTCCTTCTCTGCGGCCGCTGCGGCGTTTATGTCGGCACGGTGTTCGACGATGAGGGGGAGCTGCTCTCCGTGGTCAATGTCAACGCACTCGACTGTGCCGGCGAGGTGACGCACGAGATGGCCGCGCTTGACCATAGCGCGCGGTCGGGCGAAGACCGCCGGGCCCGCTGGCGCAAGGTGTGGACGCCCGCCGAGCTGACCCTGTGAACCGGGCCGCCCGGCCCTACTCCCGCGAAAGCATGGCCCTGCCCGCAGGTGTGCTTCACGGCGCGCGGCTCACCCTGCGCCCGCCGAGCCCGGACGACATCGGCTGCATCATGGCCATGGATACGGACGCCGAAGTGATGCGCTACATTCCCGGGTACCTTGTGACGGCGGAAAGGGAGGTTGAGTACCGCCGCGAAAAGCTCGAGGAGCTGGCGGGGAGCGAACGTTTCAAATTCTACTACATGGTGACGCCGGCGGGTGACGACACCGCGGTCGGCTGGGTGTTGCTGAGGCCTACCGAAGACGGCGAGTGGATCGAGCTCGGCTATCGCTTTCTCCGAAGCGCGTGGGGTAAAGGCTACGCCACCGAGGCCAGCAAACTGGCCTTGAATATCGCCTTCGAAGACTGGGCCGTGCCGGAGGTGATGGCGGTCACCCACCCGGACAACCTCGCCTCGCAGCACGTCCTGACCAAGCTCGGCTTCGTCTATGCCGGCCTCAAACACATTTACGATTTCGACTGCGCGTTCTTCGTCAAACGACGCTAGCCAGAGGCGACTAGTCGGCGCGCCACGTCATTCCGTTGCTCTCGAGCAGGTCCAGCAGGGCACTGGTGAACCGTGGCTTTTCGACCCGGTCGACATGGGACATGTCCGGAAGCTCGAACCGGCGCAAGGACTCGTAGTCCTCGAAATGCAAGGCGATCGCGCCCTCTGCTTTTGCCATGCGGTCCCAATAGTCCGTGCGCGGCCACGTCAGCCTTTCATTGGCCCGCAAGACGCTGGACGTCGGGAAGCGGACCAGCGCCACCGTCGCACCGCGCCGGTGCAGAGTGCGAACGTCTCGAAGCAGGCCGTCGAGATTCCGCTCCCACGCTTCTTTATCGACCACGAGCGCTTGCGTCAGCGGGCGTTGCGCTCCCTGCAAGGGGTTCGGAACGCGGCTGAAGTCATAAGATGATTCGCCGTTCGCGCCGTGCCTGCGCCAATAGGGCACCATCGGGAGATCGTCATCCGCAAGACTTTTGGAAAGGTTTGCGAGGGAGTAATACTCTTGGCGAACAACCAGACTGCCGGTTACCAAATCGCCTATCCGGTGGTTCAGCCTTTTGTCCAGGTTCCATTCCTTGGTGAATCTCTCGACAATAAAGCGCTGGGTATGCTCCTGGCCCGCCTCAAGAGACGGAGCGGAGAGGGCGACGATCACGTTGCCGGAGAATGTCGTCTTTTCGGCCAGAAAAGTGATCAGCGCCAGGGGCGACTCGCCGGATGTGGCAAGGTAGAAGAGCGGCCTGTCCGGGAAGCGCCCGAAGAAGGTCGCCGAATCGAAGCTGCTTCTGATTCTGGACGCGCCCAACAGTACCGTCGTATGCGGATCATCGTGGGATAATGCTTCTTCCAGATTGGCGACCCACCGGTCAGTCGACAATGGAAAGCTCGTCTGTCCGCCCATCAGCCGAAGCCACGCTTCAATGCCCGTCAGCATCAACGCCGCCAAGAGCGCCGCCATTGCCACTTCGCGCAGGCGCGCCGTGTTGGGAGCGCGATCAAAACTGGAAGTAAATGAAGGCACGGTCTTCTCCCGGTGACATCGCTACCGCAACCAGCATCAGTCCGAGCAGAGAACCACGCAGCAGTGGGCTCAGCCGCTCGGCGGCGCTCTCGATCGTCGTATCGCGCAGCCGCCAGTGGAGTGTGACGAGAACGGCCAGCGTGATCAATACGGTGGCGGTCTCGCCGGTTGTGACAAAGGTCTCGTATTCGGGCAGCAAAAAAAGCCCTGCCTGCACGATCTCGAACGCTTTCGGGAAATCATTCGCTCTGAAGAACACCCAGGCGAAACAGACCAAGGCGAAGGTCACTGCCGCCAGGAAAACCCTGCCCGCGCCCGTCCGCCAAACCGCCCAGTGCCCGGCGAGCGCGGCCACGATGCGCTCAAGTACGAGATAGGTCCCGTGCAGCGCGCCCCAAACGACGAAATTCCAGCTCGCGCCGTGCCACAGACCACCCAACAGCATCGTAACCGTCAGATTGCGGAAGGTCTTTACCGCGCCATGGCGGTTGCCGCCGAGGCCGATATACAGATAGTCCCGCAGCCAGCTCGACAGCGAGATATGCCACCGGCGCCAAAAGTCGGAAAAGCCGATTGCCGCGTAGGGAAAGCGAAAGTTGTCGGGCAGCGCAAAGCCGAGACACATGGCAACACCGATCGCAATCGTGGAGTAGCCGGCAAAATCGCAAAAGATCTGGCCTGCGAATGCGAGGGTGCCGATACCCGCGGCGAGCGGCGAAACAATGCCCGTGCCGTCGTAGACCTTCTCCACAATCGGCGCCAACAGTCCGTCGGCAACCACGACCTTTTGAAACAGCCCGAGAATCATCAGTGAAACGCCCCAGGCCAGATGCCGCGCATTGGCCACTTTCTCCCGAAGCGTCTGAGGCAAAAAATCGCGGGCGCGAACGATGGGGCCGGCAACGAGCTGCGGAAAGAACGTGACGAACAGCGCGTAATCGACAAACGACGTCCATGGCTTCAACTGCCGCCGATAGACATCGATCGTGTAGGACAGCGTCTGAAACGTATAGAACGAGATTCCGACAGGCAGGATGATATCCAGTTCCGGCGCCTGATACATGATGCCGAACGGTCTGACGAGATCGGAAAAGGACTGGACGAGAAAGGCGCTGTATTTGAAGAAGCCCAAGAGGCCCAGATTCACACTCAGACTCGCCACCAGAAACAGCCGCCGCCTGTTAAGCGAAGTCGCATAGTAGATTCTCTGGGCAAGTATCCAGTCGGTCAGAGTCGAGATTATCAGCAAAGAGACGAAAGGTGGGTTCCAGGCCGCATAAAATGCATAGCTGGAAAAGATCAAGAATATCTTCTTATTTCGCCAGCTAATTGGGCTGTAGTAAACAGCCAATACAAACAAGAAGAACAAAATGAATGTGTAGGAGTTGAAGACCACGATTCTAATATTCGACCTGGATTCGAATCTCCCGCATCAGGGCGACCGTTTTGGGCGAAACAACAGGCAAGCCTGACGAGGTCGAAAATGCCCGGCGTCACTCCGGTCGGATGCCGAGGCGCGCGAACAGCCGCATATCGTCGGCATGCTCGGGATTCGGCGTGGTCAGGAGCACCTCGCCGCAAAAGATCGAGTTGGCGCCGGCGAGAAAGCACAGCGCCTGCAATTCGTCAGACATGTCCTCGCGTCCGGCGGAAAGCCGCACATATGACGCCGGCATCATGATCCGCGCAACCGCAATGGTGCGCACGAATTCGAAGGGATCGAGCTCCGACACCGCATCGAGCGGCGTTCCGGCTACCTGGACCAGCCGGTTGATGGGCACCGATTCCGGATGCTGCGGCAGATTGGCCAGGGTCACCAGCATGCCGGCGCGGTCGGCGCGCGCCTCCCCCATGCCGACGATGCCGCCGGAGCAGACGTGGATGCCGGCGTCGCGCACGTGAGCCAGAGTCTCCAGTCGCTCGTCATAGCCGCGGGTGGTGATGATCTCGCCGTAGAATTCCTCGGAAGTGTCCACATTGTGATTGTAGTAATCGAGGCCGGCCTCCTTGAGCCGCGCCGCCTGATGCGCCTCGAGCATGCCCAGTGTGACACAGGTCTCGAGCCCCAGCGCCTTGACGCCCTCTATCATCTCGGCGACCTGATCCAGGTCCTTGTCCTTGGGCGAACGCCAGGCCGCGCCCATGCAGTAGCGGCTGGCGCCCGCCGCCTTGGCGCGCCTGGCGTCGGCGAGGACGGCATCCACGGCCATCAGTTTTTCCGCCACGACGCCGGTCCCGCCGGCATATCGGGCCGCCTGCGGGCAATAGGCGCAGTCCTCCGGGCAGCCACCGGTCTTGATCGACAGGAGCTGCGAGAGCTGCACGGCATTGGGATCGTGGTGGCGGCGATGGACCGCCTGGGCCTGAAAGAGCAAATCCGCAAACGGCAGGCCGAAAAGCGCCAGCGCCTCTTCGGCCAACCAGTCGTGGCGCTCCTCCGAGGGCGGCCCGGCTTCGCTAGCCGGGGTACGGTCTGTCTCAATCCCAATGTCCATCATCTCTCCTCGCGACGGCGGAAAAGTCGTCAACGGCGGCAGCAGAGTCAACGGCAAAATCGGCGGCAAAATCAGGCGATACGGTCCGCCGGCCCTGCAATTCCTGCCGGGTAGTCACTGGCCCGCTCAACAGACCACAGAATTAATCCAAGTAATTCAAGAGCTTACGACGCTCACAAAACTGGCCCGGATTTTGCTTCCAACACATCGAGAGGAGAATTCGCCATGCCCTATCCGCCCGAGTTCGACCAGGAGGTCTATTTCGGAATCGTTGCCGAGAACCTCATTCGCACCTTCGGCGACCGCGCACTGGACTACGCCGTCAAGGCGCGCCGGCGCATGGACGAGCTCGGCGACTGTGTGGGTCTCGAGCTGTGGCGGGGGATCGAACGGCAGATGCTGACCCGCCACACGCCCGGCGCGGCGCCGGCAACCGCCACCCTGCACTAGCGGCAATTGGTCAACTTTACTTAATTTTAATGCGATTCCGCCCATTGTGGGGCCAGTCTGGCGCTCTGTGCTGCCAGCCGGTCGCCCGAGGGGTCAGAACGCATATATGTTTGGACGTCGCCATTCCTCGCCTATTTCCAAGGGTCTCGCAGGCACGCACGCCGCGCGCTACATCAATGGCGGGTCCGACGACTCGCAGGCGGGCGGCGAGGCTGCCGATGCCGGCGCCGAATTGCCCGAGAAACAGGCACCGTTCCGCCAGTCGCCGAAAGAGGCGCCCGAATTCGCCGCCCCCCGCACGCGTGAGGCGGTTGCGCCGCATATCGTCAAGATCCGGGATCAGATCCTGCCCCAGCTCATTGAGCGGATCGATGTGGAGGCTGCGGCCGACCTCAATCGCGAGGAGCTGCACAACGAGTTTGCGCCGCTGGTCGCCGAGGTCCTGACCGAGCTCAGGCTGACCTTGAGCCGGCCCGAGCAGGAAGCCCTGGAGCAGATCGTCATCGACGAGGTGATCGGCTACGGTCCCATCGAGATGCTGCTGGCCGATCCCGAGGTCACCGACATCATGGTCAACGGGCCGAACCAGATCTACATTGAAAAACGCGGCAAGCTGGAGCTGACCGATGTCATCTTCCGCAATGAAGATCATGTGCGCGCCATCGCCAACCGGATCTGCAACCGGGTCGGGCGCCGGGTCGATCAATCGCAGCCGCTTGCCGACGCCAGACTCGAGGACGGCAGCCGCGTCAATGTGATCCTGCCGCCGCTTTCCCTCCGGGGCACGGCCATCTCGATCCGCAAATTCTCCAAAAAGCCGATCGATCTGGATCAGATGATCCGTCAGGAGAACCTCTCGGCGAATATGGCCAAGTTTCTCAAGATGGCAGGCCATTGCCGGCTCAACATCGTCGTTTCCGGCGGCACCGGCTCCGGCAAGACGACGATGCTGAATGCCATCTCCAAGATGATCGACGATGGCGAACGGGTCGTCACCATCGAAGACGCCGCCGAATTGCAGCTCATGCAGCCGCATGTGATCCCCCTGGAAACGCGGCCCAAGAATCTCGAAGGCGAGGGCGAAATCTCCATCCGCGATCTGATGATCAACGCGCTCAGGATGCGGCCCGACCGCATCATCCTGGGCGAGGTTCGCGGTCCGGAATGTATCGACATGCTGCAGGCGATGAACACCGGCCACGAGGGCTCGATGTGTACGCTGCACGCCAACAGCCCGCGCGAGGCGCTGACGCGGATGGAAAACATGGCCATGATGTCGGGCCTGAAATATCCGATGCGCGCGATCCGCCAGCAGATCGCCGATGCCATCGACGCCATCGTCCAGGTCAGCCGCATGCGCGACGGCGGCCGCCGCGTCGTTCAGATCACCGAGGTGGTCGGCACCGAAGGCGACGTCATCACGACTCAGGATTTGTTCGAATATCAATACGAGCGCGATTCCGAAGACGGCAAGATGATCGGGACGTTCGAGGCCACAGGCATGGTCCCGCACGCCGCCGAGAAATTCCGTCAGTTCGGTTTCGACAAAGCGGCGCGGGAGATCTTTTGATGCAAACACAGTCCGTTGCTCAAGCGCGCATGTCGCGCATCCGCACCAAGATCGCCAGCGAGGTCGAACTGATCCTGCTGGACGGCACGCGGATCGACGGCGCGGTCTTCATCAACCTCAACGAGCGGGTACAGGACCTGTTGAACGGCCCGGCGCCGTTCTTCCCGCTGAGGCAGGCAAATCAGGAAATTCTGCTGATCGCCAAATCCGCGATCGCGGTCTGCAAGCCGCTCGACCAACCGGGCTAAGGTCATTTGGAAGTCCGTTCGTCCTGAGCTTGTCGAAGGATGAGCGGCCGCGCGACCGTCACCGTTTCGACAAGCTCAGCGCGAACGGAATGAAGCGGTAAAGCCCCTCTGCAAGACAACCCCGGCCTGTCGATCCCGAAATCCACCCGGGCCGTCCCAGCAAAACTAACAAAAGCCGCCTGCGCAGTGCCGCAACGGTTTGCATCTCTTCTGCCCCTCTAATAAGAAGAGGGGAGGTCGATTGAAGACCTCCCGTCATTTCAGTTCTGGGGCGGCGCCTGATGCCCATCTATCTGCCCATCGCCGAGATTTCGATGAATGCGTTTCTCATCATCGGCATGGGCGCCGCCGTCGGCTTTCTTTCCGGCATGTTCGGCGTCGGCGGCGGGTTCCTGATGACGCCGCTCCTGATTTTCTCCGGC
>JAKSBY010000458.1 GCA_022360855.1 Sphingomonadales bacterium
AGCTTCTTGCCCGGATGCGCCCACATGAAGGCGAGATAGGCGCGCAAGCTTGCGAATTTCTGCCAGCGGTCGCCGGGCATGCGGCCCAGGAGCGAGCCCTTGCCGTGCACCACCTCGTCATGGCTCAAGGGCAGGATGAAATTCTCCGAAAAGCCGTAATGGATGCCGAAGGTCATCTGGTGGTGATGGAAGCGCCGGTGGACCGGCTCGCGCGACATATAGTCCAGCGTGTCGTTCATCCAGCCCATGTTCCATTTGTAGCCGAAGCCGAGGCCGCCCGCATGGGTCGGGTGCGAGACGCCGGGCCAGGCGGTGGATTCCTCGGCGATCATCATGATGCCGTCGACCTCGCCGTAAGCGGTCTCGTTAAGCCGGCGCAGGAAACCGATGGCCTCGAGATTCTCGTTGCCGCCATATTGGTTGGGCAGCCATTCGCCCTCTTCGCGGCTGTAGTCGAGATAGAGCATGGAGGCCACCGCATCGACCCTGAGCCCATCGATATGGAACTCGCGCAGCCAGTAGAGCGCGTTGTTGATCAGATAGTTGGCGACCTCGGTGCGGCCGTAATTGAAGATCAGCGTGTTCCAGTCCGGGTGAAAGCCGCGGCGGGGGTCGTCATGCTCGTAGAGCGCGGTGCCGTCGAAGCGGCCGAGGCCGTGCTCGTCGGTCGGGAAATGACCGGGCACCCAGTCGAGGATGACGCCGATTCCGGCGCGGTGGCAGGTATCGACGAAGGCGCGGAACTCGTTCGGCGTGCCATGACGTCGGGTCGGCGCGTAGAGCCCGATGGGCTGATACCCCCAAGAGCCGTCGAACGGATATTCGGAGACCGGCAAGAGCTCGATATGGGTGAAGCCCATATCGGCGACATAGGGGATGAGCTCCTTGGCGAGCTCTTTATAGGTCAGATAGCGGTTGCCGGCGCCGCGCCGCCAGGAGCCGAGATGAACCTCGTAGATGCTGACCGGCTCACCGCGTGCCTGCCTGGCGGCGCGGGCCTTCATCCAGTGGCCGTCGCGCCAGCGCAAGGGCGCGGGGTCGGTAACGACCGAGGCGCTCGCGGGCCGGAGCTCGGCCTCGAACCCGACCGGATCAGCCTTGAGGGGTAACGGGTTTCCGGCTCCGTCCTGTATCGCGTATTTGTAGCGCGCGCCCTTAGCCACGCCGGGGATGAAGGTGGTCCAGATGCCGGTGGCGCCGACGGGCTGCATGGCATGCCGGCCCGCGTCCCAATCGTTGAAGTCGCCGACCACCGACGCGGCGCTGGCCGACGGCGCCCAGACCGCGAAATGCGTGCCCGCCTCGCCACCCTGCTCGGCCACATGGGCGCCGAGCGTGTCGTAGATGCGTTTATGCGTGCCTTCGGAGAAGAGGTGTTCGTCGACCGGCCCGATCACCGGCGCGTCTTTGGCTCCGGACTTGGCCGCCATCAGCCCTCCGGACCCGCGCCGTTCGGCAGGG
>JAKSBY010000743.1 GCA_022360855.1 Sphingomonadales bacterium
AGCCGAGGAGCTGCTGAACCGATTGCTGAGCAGCGAGCTTGGCAAGTCACGATTGCGGATCAATCGACACGACGCCGCCGGGAGGTTCGTCTACGAGTCGATCGACAAAAACTCCGGCGAAGTTGTGAAGCAATTCCCGCCGGAGAAGATCCTGGAAGTCCTTGCTTTTTACAACGAGGCACAGGGCCTGGTGATCGACGACGAGGCCTGACGCAGCCCCGGTTGTCTGAAGCAGCCGGAAACACACGAGTTGTACTCGCCTGAGAGCTGATGGCGGTCGAAGGAAGCCAACCTTCGGCCGCCATCTCCATTTCGGCCCACGATGGGCAGATCTTGCTCCGTCGCCGGCCAAACTTGCCGCAACCGCCGCCTTGTGCCGATTGCCTCGTTCGCGCCAGAACCGCCTGCCAGATGGATTCTCCCGTAAATTCAAAAGCTTAAGCCGGCTCTGATGAGCGGGGGAAAGCTGGCCCGCTTCTTGCTGAGTGTTTTGCGGACTCGTGTGTCCGGGAAGCAAGAATGCTTCTCAAATGCTCTCAGAAAGGAGATCTAAAATGGCATTTTCAGTGAACACGAACCCAGGAGCGTTTGTCGCTTTGCAGGCTCTATCCTTCACCAATAGCGAATTGGCCGTGGCCCAAAAACGGATCAATACTGGTCTGAAAGTGGCCGGTTCCAAGGACAATTCGGCCGTCTATCAGATCGCGCAAAATCTGCGGTCTGATCTGGGCGGCCTCGCCGCCGTCAAGGCCAGCCTTGATCGCGCGTCGAGCACGTTGGATATTGCCATCACAGCGGCGGAAACCGTCTCCGACCTAGTGGTTGAACTGAAAGAGAAGGCGGTGGCAGCATCGGATACCGGTCTTGACGCCGCCAGCCGCGCCGCATTGGCCAACGACTACGCCTCGATCGTCGCACAGATCGGGACCGTGGTTGCCAATGCGGAATTCAACGGCACCAACTTGCTCAAGGCAACGCCAGACGTTGTATCGGCGATCACCAACGATGTCGGCACGCAGACGATCAGCGTGACCGGCTCATCGCTGGTGGTCGGGGGCGCCAATCTGACGTTTGCCGCGACCATCACAAGTGCCGGCGATGCCTCGACTGCGGTCACGGCGATCGAAACTTCGATCACCAACATCAATACGGTGCTCTCCAACCTCGGTTCGGGCGCACGTCAGATTGATACGCAGAGAGGGTTCGTCGACAAGCTTTCCGACACCATCGAAACCGGTATCGGAAATCTGGTGGACGCGGACTTGGCCCGCGAAAGCGCGAGGCTGCAGTCGCTGCAGGTAAGACAGCAGCTTGGCTTGCAGGCTTTGGCAATCGCCAACCAGGCGCCAAGTGCGGTGCTTGCGCTCTTCCGTTAAAGGCGAGCATACCGGGCAGGAGGCACCATAAGCCTCCGCCCGGTTCCCTTTTTGCCCCGGACCGGCTTCTCAGCCAGCTTAACCGCCGCATAAGAAATCATTGCCGCCGGCTCTCTTCTCTTAGCGCCCGGCCGCTCCTAGCTTGTATGGTGAGGCAGGAGGAGAAGAGACGTGCAAATTCGCTTCCTTACGTGCGATGTGTTCACCGAAACGCAGTTTGGCGGCAATCAGCTGGCGGTCGTCCCCGACGGGTCGGGATTGACGGGTGCGCAAATGCAGGCCATCGCACGCGAGTTCAATTACTCCGAAACGACTTTCGTCTTGCCGCCGAAGGACCCGGCCAATACGGCGCATGTGAGGATTTTCACGCCGATGGCGGAGCTGCCCTTTGCCGGCCATCCCAATGTCGGGACCGCCGTCATCCTTGCGCAACTCGGGCTGACCGGCGATGCGGAGACCATCACCTTCGAGGAAGGCGCGGGGCTGGTGCCCATCGACCTTATCCGCACGCCGGACGGCACTGTGACCGGCGCCACCCTGACCGCGCCGGTAGTGCCCGTGATCGGCCCGACCGTGCCCACCGCGCCCGTTGTCGCCGCAGTGGGGCTTGCTGCCGGCGACGTCAAAACCGACCGCCACGGCCCCGTTGTCGTTTCCGCCGGCGTCGAGTTTCTTTTTACCGAGCTGACCGACCCGGCCGCGCTGGCTCGATCCCGGCCCGGCGCCAGGGGCCCCGATCTCGAGGGGCTGAACATGACCGGGACGTTTTTCTACACCGCGTCAAAAGACGACGGCGTCGATATCCGCGCCCGCATGTTCGCGCCCGAGCACAACATCCCGGAAGACCCGGCCACGGGAAGCGCCGCCGCGGCACTCGCCGGCCTCCTCGGCAGCTTCGAGACGGAAGACGGCGCCTTTACCTGGATCATCGACCAGGGCGTGGAGATGGGCCGGCCGAGCCGCCTCACCGCCAAGGCGTTCCGGGAAAACGGCAGGGTGGTGAAGGTGACCGTCGGCGGCACGGCCGTCCCGGTCGCCGAGGGCACGCTCACGCTGCGCTAAGGCCGCCTATATGCCGCTTATATATTGAAACAGCTCCCCCGTTCCGTCATTGCGAGCAGAGCAAAGCAATCCAGGGACTTTTGATATGGGAAATACGGTGACAGGTACCTTAATTAATCGGGCACCTGTCACCGTATTTTAGAGGCTAGTCAAACCCCGGCTTGCGGCCATAATAGAGACGGTAGAGGGTGTCGGCCTGATAGAGCATGTCGAAGGCCATGTGGCGCAGGGTGCGGGGCTTGAGCTTCCGGCCCTTGTCGCGGACGCGGGACAGGTCGCACAAGACCACGGCTTGGCTGTAGAGCCGGTCGATGGGCCGCGCCATGACATCCACCGTCTCGGCGTCTGGAGACGTGTCCTCGCTCCGCTCGCGCCGGGCCATGGCTTCGGCAATGATCACCTCGGGCTCGTCCTCAATGCCGGTGGCCTCGTCGTCGTGATCGCTCATGACGCCCTCCCGGCGGCGACGAGGCCATCCACCACGTGGTGGGCGAGATGGAGGCTCCTGTCGTCGAGGCCGCGCAGACGGTCGGCGATGCCGGTCATCAGCCCGGCACGGACCGGCGACATGTCCGCGTCCTCGGGCACGTCGAACAGTATGTTGGGCGAAACGTTCAGGGCCCAGGCCAGCCGCGCCAGGGTGACGTAGCCGGGCATGGCCTTGCCGCGCTCGATGGCGGAGACGGTCTCCACCGAGCGATCGATGAGCCCGGCCAGGTCTTCCTGCTTCAGCCGCCGATGCTTGCGAAGGGCGCGGACGCGGAAGCCGAGGCGGCGG
>JAKSBY010000082.1 GCA_022360855.1 Sphingomonadales bacterium
ACGACGTCCTCATTCTCGCCGATCAGGTGTTTGGCGCCGACATCGCCCTTCAATTCGGCCATCGATTCGGCGAAGGATCGGTCCCAGAGCACGGGATTGCCGCGTTTGCCGTTGAAGGTCGGTACGCAGATGCGCCGGCCGTCCTGGGGGCTGAAGGCGGCGATCAGGCGGTCGATGATCTCGGGGCCGAGCGTTGGCATGTCGCCGAGGCAGACCAGAAAGCCGTCGCAGTCCGGCGGCAGTTGACCGAGCCCGGCCACCAAGGAGGTCGACAGGCCATCGGCGTAATCCGGGTTGTGGACACGGGTGAAACGGTGTTTCTGCAACGCCTTGCCGATCCGCTCCGCCTCGTGGCCGGTGACGGCGATGACGGGCTCGGCTTGGCTCGCCTGCAGAGCCTCGGCGACGCGGGCGATCATGGGGATGCCGTAGACATCCTCCAGCAGCTTGTTGATTTTGCCCATGCGGCGCGAGCGCCCGGCGGCGAGGAGAATGGCGGCGATCTTGGGCGCATGCGTGGCCGGCTTGGCGGCGTGTCGGGGCTGCGGGCGCGACGGGATCTCCTTGAGCAACCCGCCGAGGCCCATGGCCGTGATTTGTTCCGGCCCGACAGGGAGGCCGGCCAGGAGCCGTTCGAGGACCCAGTCGAAGCCGTTCAGCTTTGGCGACCGGGCACAGCCGGGCAGGATGACGACGTCCGCGTCGCCGAGCCGGCCGACGGCGAGCAGGTTGCCCGGGTCCACCGGCATGCCGAAATGCGCGATTGCGCCGCCCGCGGCTTCGATGCCCGCAGGGATGCAATCGCGCCGGTCGACCGTGGCGGTCGCGCCGAGCACCAGGATCGGATCGCAGGCGAGCGCCGACAGCTCAGCCACGGCGTCGGTGATGCTCGCGGTGTCGTGGTTCACGTTGCGGACCGCTTCAAGGCGGCTGCCGGCGCGCTGAAGCCGCTCCGCCACCACCCGCTCCGCCTTCTCTGCCAGGCTCGGCTTTTGCCCTGGCAAGGTGGTCAGGACCAGTCCGGCGCTCAGGGGTCGGAACGGGTGCAGCGCCAATACGGAGCCTTCGTCAGCCAGATCCTCGGCCTCCGCGAGCGCCGCTTCGGGCACGGCGAAGGGAATGATCTTGATGGTCGCGATCATCTGCCCTTCGGCGACCGTGGCGTGGTCGGGCAGCGTGCCGACGGTGAGGCCTTCGTCGAGCCGGTTGAGCCGGGTCAAGAAATCGCCTTTGATCGCCACGACCCCGGCAGACTCCGCGTAGAGATTCACGCGCCCGGCAAAAGGGGCGCTCGCAGTCAGGCCGGGCGCGAGAAGCGCTGTCGCCAGACGCCCCGCGGCGTCGTCCTCGGCCACGTCGTCGGCCTCGAGCTGGGCGACGACGACCGTATCGACCCCGGCCGCGGCCAGGATGTCCAGGTCGCCCGCGACGAGCCGGCGGCCTTTTTTCAGGCGCGTTTTACCGGCTGTGATGCTATGCGCCAGGATGGCGCCTTCGGCTTCGCTCACTGGGACGGGGCCGAATTTCATCCGCCGGCGCCTTGCCTGAGTGTCTGCGTCATCTGCGCCAGTATGGCGACGGCGATCTCCGGGGCCGTGCGGCTGCCGATGGCAAGCCCGATGGGGCCGTGAATCCGGGCGAGATCCGCCGCGCCGAAGCCCATCGACCCGAGCCGTTCCAACCGCGCCGCGTGCGTGCGTTTGCTGCCGAGCGAGCCGATATAAAAGGCGGGCGAGGCGAGGGCCTTCTGAAGCGCGGCATCGTCCAGCTTCGGATCGTGGGTCAGGGTGACCACGGCGGTGCGCGCGTCCGGCGGCTCGCGGTCGAGCACATCGTCCGGCCAGTCCTCCACCAACGCAACGTCAGGAAAGCGCTCCACGCTGCCGAAGGCGCCGCGGGGGTCAATGACCTTGACCTGGTAGCCGAGCCCGGCGGCCATGGGCGCCAGTGCCTGGGCAATATGCACCGCCCCGACGATGGCCAGGCGAAGCGGTGGATTGAAGACCTGAAGAAAGATTTCGCCGGCGTCTGTAGTTACGGTTTGCGAGCGATCGGCACGCGCCGCGGCCGCGACTGCCTCGGTAAGGTCCTCGCTGCAGAATTCTCCGGGTTCGCCGGCCTCTAGGATCGCCTGCTCGCCGCTTTCCAGATTGGTTGCCAGCACCACGGACTGGCCGGCCTCGTGAGCCTTCGCCAACCGGTCCAGGACCGCCCGCCTCATGGCTCCAGGCGCTCGACGAAGACCTTGACCTTGCCGCCGCAGGCGAGCCCGACCTCCCAGGCGCGGCTGTTGGAGACGCCATATTCCAGGAGCCGTGGCGTACCGGTCTCGATAATCTCGGCGGCCGCCGTCACGACGTCGCCCTCGATACAGCCGCCGGAGACCGAACCCTCGAAATGGCCGTCGTCGCGCACGACCAACTGGCTGCCCGGCTGGCGCGGCGCCGAGCCCCAGGTCGCGACCACGGTAGCGAGCGCAACGCCATGGCCGGCATCCTGCCAGGCCGCGGCCAAGGTCAAGGGATCGGAGGAATCACGCATCGGTCAGCCGGCGAGCAGGTAGTAGAGCAGCGCGCCGACCGCGACGATCAGCGTACCGGCCCAGATTGCCGTCGGGACACCCTTGGAAGGCGCCTCAGCCGCCTCTGCCGGGGCCGCTTCCGACGGGGCGCCGACCTGGGCGTTGAATTGCTCGAAGAACTCGCCGGCATACTTTTTGGCCGCCGCATCGACCAGCCGGCTGCCGATCTGCGCCAGCTTGCCGCCGACCTGCGCGTCTACCTCATACGCGAGCCGCGTGGCGCCGCCGTCGGCCTCGCTCAATGTGATCCTGGCGCCGCCTTTGGCGAATCCGGCGGCGCCGCCCTTGCCTTCGCCGGTGATGCGATAGCCGTTGGGCGGATCCAGTTCAGACAGGGTCACGGCGCCGTTGAAGCGCGCCCGGACCGGCCCGACCTTGGCCATGACCGTCGCCTCGAACGAGGTGTCCGAGGTTTTCTCCAGGCTCTCGCAGCCGGTGATGCAGGCCTTCAGGACCTCCGGATCATTCAGCGCTTCCCAGACCCGCTCGCGCGGCGCGGCGATCACTTCTTCACCATCCAACTTCAACGGAACTGCTCCTTGCTTTGCGGCCTCCCTCGCAAGTTAGGCATCGAGTGCTTTGCCTGCAAGACCGTCCAAGGGGCGTCGCCCGACCCACCGGCCCGGCGCGCGCGGGCAATTCGGCGGTTTCCCTTGATTTTACGAAATCAGCACCCTAACAAGCGAATTGGGCGTTTGAGAGGTCGGCAGACAGCCGCGGTCAGATAATTGCGGCCAGATAACTGCGGTCAGGCGCGTTGTATCAGGGGAGGGTACATGACCACGTTTTTCCACAACAATGCGTATGGCCGTAATTTTCTCGGTAATGCCCCCGTCTGGTACAAATACACGATCATCGTTTTCCTGCTTCTGAACCCGATCCTGTTTCTGACGGTCGACCCCTATCTCGCCGGCTGGATTCTGGTCCTGGAGTTCATTTTCACCCTCGCCATGGCGCTGAAATGCTACCCGCTGCAACCGGGCGGTCTCCTTGCGATACAGGCGGTCGCACTCGGCATGACCAGCCCATCGACGGTCTATCACGAAGTCGAACTCGGGCTCGAAGTGATCCTGCTCCTCATCTTCATGGTGGCGGGCATCTATTTCATCAAGGACATGCTGCTCTACGTCTTCACCAAGATCCTGGTGTATGTCCGTTCCAAGCTCATCCTGTCGCTGTTATTCTCCTTCGTGGCAGCGGTCCTGTCGGCCTTTCTCGACGCGCTGACCGTCACCGCGGTGGTGATCACCATCGCGGTCGGCTTCTACTCGATCTACCACAAGGTGGCTTCGGGCAAGGAGTTCCACCATGATCACGACTTCCACGACGACGAGCAGGTCGGCCCGCCCAATCGCGACGATCTGGAGAAATTTCGCGCCTTCCTGCGCAGCCTGATGATGCACGCGGCCGTCGGCACCGCGCTTGGTGGCGTCTGCACCCTGGTGGGCGAGCCGCAGAACATCATCATTGCCGACCGCGCCGGCTGGGACTTTGTCGAGTTCTTCCTCAGGATGTCGCCGGTCACCATGCCGGTGCTGGCGGTCGGCCTGCTTACCGTGATCTTTCTGGAATCGACAAAGGTGTTCGGCTATGGCTCTAAGATCCCGCCTTCGGTGATGAATATCATCCTGGATTTCGACCGCCATGAGGACGAGCGGCGGACGAAGCAGGACTATGCGCGCATCATCGCCCAGGCCGTCGTGGCGCTATGGCTGGTGATCGGCCTGATGCTCCATCTCGCCGCCGTCGGCCTGATCGGCCTCTCGATCATCGTGCTGGCGACGTCGTTCACCGGCGTCATCGAGGAGCATCAGATCGGCAAGGCCTTCGAAGAGGCGCTGCCGTTTACGGCGCTCCTGGTCGTGTTTTTCGCCATTGTCGCGGTGATCAACGACCAGGGCCTTTTCGCGCCGGTCATTAACTATGTGCTGCAGCAGGAAGGCGCGACCCAGGTCGCGTCGTTTTTCGTCGCAAACGGCCTCTTGTCGGCGATCAGCGACAATGTATTCGTGGCAACCGTTTATATCGGCGAAATCCAGACCGCCCTGAACAACGGCGTGATCAACCGCGACACGTTCGACCTGCTGGCGGTGGCGATCAATACCGGCACGAATATCCCGTCGGTGGCGACGCCGAACGGCCAGGCGGCGTTCCTGTTCCTGCTGACATCGGCGCTGGCGCCCTTGATTCGCCTGTCTTACATGAAGATGGTGGTGATGGCCTTGCCCTACACCATCACCATGTCGATCACAGGCTTCATCGCCGCGTATTTCTACCTGATGCCGGCTACGCAGGACTTGTACGAGGCGGGCCTCATCACGCAACACACCGAATCGCCCGGCGAAACGGGCTCCTCCTCGCATCACTAAGGCCATAGTTGCATTCCGGCCACAGTGGTGTGGAAATAATCTTTGATTTGCAAGATGACTTTTTTGTGAAATCTTGCGATTCGCGCACCGATTCGCCCATAGTTTGGCCTGGAGGTTAAAGCGTGCTAACCTTTTCAGTGTGTTGCCGGGGAGTCGAGCTGTGGACGAGAGTAGCGACGAGACGGGCGCGGCCGAGGAGTCGGTCGAGCAAGAGCCCGCCGCAGCTGAAAAGATAACGGGGGTTGTCAAATGGTTTGATCCCGTCAAGGGGTACGGATTTCTCGTACCCAATGACGGGGGAACCGACGTGCTCGTGCATTTCTCCGTATTGCGCGAGGTCGGCCGGCGGACGATCCCGGAGGGAACGACGGTCTGCTGCGATGCGGTGAGCCGGGCCAAGGGGCGGCAGGCCCTGAAGATTCACAGCATTGATTTGTCGACCGCGATCGGTCCGGATTTGGATCAGCGCGGCTCGGGCCATATTCCCACGCCGCCGCGCCATGAAATGCCGGAGCCGCAGGGGGATTTCATCGACGTTACCGTAAAATGGTTCAACCGTATCCGCGGCTACGGATTCGTGTCCCGCGGCGATGGCAGTCAGGACATCTTCGTTCACATGGAGACGTTGCGGCGCGCCGGCATTCAGGAGATTCTGCCGGGGCAGCGCGTGCGCGTTCGCATCGGCGAGGGCGAGCGCGGGCCCCTGGTCGCTCAGATCGAGCTCGAGTGAACCCATTCGTCGCTTCCGAGAATTCGCCGATTGTGCGGATGGTGCGAGGCCGCTAGAGTGCGGACCCGCTGCGCTGATAGGGGTCGCGATGCGCCGTCTGACATTTTTTCTTTGCGCTGCTTTCCTTCTGGCCTTTGGGGCCCTGGTCGGCGCTTATGGCGTTGCCGCGAACACAGAAAACGCCGGACTTCCGGAATCCTTTCTGATCATCGAGACGCGATCGGGCGCCAAGATCTTTCGCGTCGAATTGGCGCAATCACAGAAAGAAATCACCACCGGGCTGATGTTCCGCAAGAAGCTGGCGGAAGACCGCGGCATGCTCTTTGCCTTTGGCCGGCCCGCACCGATCTCCATGTGGATGAAAAACACCTTCATTCCGCTCGACATGATCTTCATCCGCGAAGACGGGCGGATCGCCAATATCGAGCACAACGCCGCGCCGCATTCGCTTGAAAGCCGCAACTCGCGGGGCCCGATAACCGGCGTCCTCGAGATCGGCGGCGGGCTGTCGGACAAGCTCGGGATCGCGCCGGGCGACCTCGTACGCCACGAGATCTTCGGCACTGTGGCGGCCACCGACGACGCTCCGCCGGAATCCTAGAGGTGTATAAGGCTGATCAGGGCATGATGAGCACCGCCGCGCCTTCGAAGCGGCCATGCCGAAGGTCGTCGAGCGCCTGATTGGCGTCGGTAAGCGGGTAGGCGTGGGTCTGGGTCTTGACCGGCACCTTGGGGGCAATCTCGAGAAACGCCTCGCCGTCGGCGCGGGTCAGATTGGCGACCGAGCGGACGACGCGCTCCTCCCACAGGTCCTTGTAAGGAAAGCCCGGGATGTCGCTCATATGGATACCGGCGCAAATCACGGTACCGC
>JAKSBY010000255.1 GCA_022360855.1 Sphingomonadales bacterium
AGCGCCGAGCGGGCGGCCTCGAAAGGCGGCGCGCGGCGCAGGCAGGAACCGCAGGTCGCGCCCTCGCCCTGATCATATTCGAACGGAAAGCCGCAGAGCGCGCAATGCGGCGGGGTGATGAAGTTGAGGTCGGACCAGCAGCGCGCGCAGAGCCGGCCCGATGCGTCGACCAGTTCGCCGCAGGCATGGCAGCGTGGCGGCAGCACGAAGTCGACCGCCCGGCCGGCGAGCTGCGCAGCCTTACCGGTCATGCGATTGAGTTCCAGACCCATTCTCGCGCCCCCACTTCGCTTTGGCTCCCGCCTCAAGCATAATGCACGCCATGACCAACGCCAATCCGCCTGAAATCTTCGACCGCCGCCTGCTCGGGCTCCGGCGCGCCCGCGCGGCGCGCGCTTTCGGCGCGCATGATTTCCTGTTCCGCGAGGTCGCCGGGCGGCTGATCGAGCGCCTGCAGGAAGTCAACCGGCGCTTCGAGGCGGTGCTTGAGATCGGCGGCGGGCGCGGCGGGATGGCCGAAGAGCTCGACGCCGGCTGGGCAGTGCGCACGGAATTGACGGCCGGATTTGGCGGCGAAGGGCCGCTCGTCGTCGCCGACGAGGAGTGGTTGCCGTTTGCGCAAGCGAGCTTCGATCTCGTCATCTCCAACCTGGCGCTACACTGGGTCAACGATCTGGTGGGCGCCTTGATCCAGGCCAATCACGCGCTCAGGCCCGACGGGCTTTTGCTCGTGGCCATGCTGGGCGGCGAGACGCTGAAGGAGTTGCGCCAGGCGCTGTTGCAGGCGGAGAGCGAGGTCTCCGACGGCGCCCGGCCGCGAGTCTCGCCCTTCGCCGATATCCGCGATCTCGGCAGTCTCCTGCAAAGGGCGGGCTTTGCCATGCCCGTGGTCGACGCGGATACGATCACCGTGACCTATCCGGACGCTTTCGCCCTGATGCGCGACCTGAGAGGCATGGGAGAAGCCAGCGCGCTGATCGACCGGCCGCGCCGGCTTACCGGCCGCGCTGTTCTGTTTCGCGCCGCCGAGATCTATCGCGACCGGTTTGCGGACGCGGACGGCCGCATCCCGGCGACCTTCCAGGTGCTCACCTTGACCGGCTGGGCGCCCGCCGCGGGCCAGCCCAAGCCGCTCCGCCCCGGCAGCGCGACGGCACGGCTCGCGGACGCACTCGGGACCAAGGAAATCTCCGCCGGCGAGAAGGCGGGGCGGTAAGGGTCTGGAGTTCCGTTCGTGCTGAGCTTGTCGAAGTACGAGCGGTGGCGCGGCCGTTCACCCTTCGCCCTTCGACAAGCTCAGGAGGCTCAGGGCGAACGGTGTTGGCGGCAGAATTCACAGGACCGCTAAGCCAAGTCCCGCAGCACCTTAATCAACGGCGCGTCCGCCGGCGGCATGGGGTAGTCGGCCAGTTCGTCCGGCCGCACCCAGGCGATGTCGTCGTGTTCGTGCGCAACCGGCGTGCCCTGCCAGCGGCGGCAGAGATAGAGCGGCATGAAGAGGTGGAAGTCGGCATAGTGGTGCGAGGCGAAGGTGAGCGGCGTCAGGTCGGCAGGGGTGACGGTGAGGCCGAGCTCTTCCAGCAGCTCGCGGACCAGCGCCGCCTCCGGCGTTTCCCCGTCCTTGAGCTTGCCGCCGGGGAATTCCCATAATCCCGGCAGGCTTTTGCCGGCCGGGCGCTTGGCGATCAGGATGCGACCTTCGGCGTCAATCAGCGCCGCGGCAACAACGAAGAGAATCGGTGAACTGGCCTTTTTGAGCATGGCCCCGCCTAACACAGGCGGGACGGCGCGGCAATTGCGCCACGCCTTCGGTTTTTTCCTCAGACAGCCGGATTTTCAGCCGGCGGCGACCCCGGCGCTCGGCTTCTCGGCGGCCGGCAACGGCAAGGCGGCGTCGGCCTCGGCCATCTCGATTTCCTGCTCGATAAAGGCCTTGGCGCGCAGCACGTCCTCCCGCATGTCGATGACCTCCGTCAGGTCCGCATCGGGCTCCTTGCCATAGCGCGCCAGAGCATCGTCGATGGCGTGCTCGAGCTGGGTGAGGAATTCAAGATGAACGTGAAGGTCCAATTGCTCCGCTTCGCAAGAGGTATCTGACTGGTCCACTGGATTTCTCCAACAAAAGCTATTCGGCGGCTTTGCCGCGCAATTCGCCAATCAAGAATCGTGCCAACTAAAGGGCGAATAAATAATCACGCGAATTCAATGATTTAGGATTGGAAAATCGGAACTGGGCCGGGTCCGCCAGGCACGATCATCCCGCAACCCGGCAATTTTGACCGGCTTTTAGCTGCGGTAATCGGCGTTGATAGAGATGTAGCCGTGGGTCAGGTCGCAGGTCCAGATGCGGGCCCGGCCGTCGCCGACGCCGGCATCGAATGCGATGACGATCTGTTGGCCCTGGACATGTTCGGTCGCGGCAGCCTCGTCATAGTCGGGATGGATGGCTCCGGCCTCGGCAACCGGGCGGCCACCGATGGCAACGGCGATGCGCTCTACTGCCAGCGGCTCGCCGGATTTGCCGGCGGCCATGACGATGCGCCCCCAATTGGCGTCGCCGCCGGCGATGGCGGTCTTGACCAGCGGCGAATTGGCGATGGCGAGCCCGATCCGCCGCGCCGAAACATCGCTTTCCGCGCCGGTGACCTCGACCGTGATGAATTTGGATGCGCCCTCGCCGTCTTTCACCACCTGCTGCGCGAGATCGATACAGACCGCCGCCAGCTTGGCCGCGAAGTCGCCGAGCCGCGGATCGTCGGCGTCGGCGACGGGATCGTGGCCCGCCGCGCCGGTCGCGAAGGCCAGCACCGAGTCGCTGGTCGAGGTGTCGCCGTCCACGGTGATGCAGTGGAAGGAGACGTCCATGGCGCGCTCCAGCAGCGTTTGCAGGACCGCGCCGGGGAGCGCCGCGTCGGTGAACAGAAAGGCCAGCATGGTCGCCATGTCCGGCATGATCATGCCCGAGCCCTTGGCGATACCCGCGATGGTGACCGTCTCGCCATCGATCACGACGGTCGCCGACGCGCCCTTGGGAAAGGTATCGGTTGTCGTGATCGCCTCTGCCGCGGTTTCCCAGCCCATGGGCGAGAGCGCCGCCGCCAGGCCCGGCATCGCGGCCTCGATCGGCGCCGGGTCGAGCGGCGCCCCGATAACCCCGGTCGAGGCCAGGTAGATCTCCGCCGCGTCGCAGCCGATCACGTCCGCAGCGGCGGCAGCCGTGGCCTCGACGGCAGCTTCGCCAGCTGCACCGGTGAACACATTCGCGTTACCGGCGTTAACCACGAGCCCGCGCGCTAGGCGTTCCGGCCGGCCGAGCTGCTCCCGGCAACGCGTTACCGGCGCCCCGACCACGCCGGAGCGCGTCAGCACGCCGGCCGCCCGCGTGCCCTCGGCAAGGGCCGCGAGCGTCAGGTCTGGCCGGTCCCGATAGTGCAGGCCCGCGGCCACGCCGGCGATCTTCACGCCCGGCACGGCCGGCAGCTCCGGAAAGCGCTCCGGCGCCAGAGGGGATTTGTTCGAAATCTCGGCCATTTTCGCTCCATCCAGACGGGCCCGTATAGGACTTCGGGGCGGTGCAAGACAAGCGCGGAATGGCGCGGCTTGGTTGACAGGTGGCGGGCCGGAGCCTATCTGTGCGGTGCGATTCCGGGAAGCC
>JAKSBY010000063.1 GCA_022360855.1 Sphingomonadales bacterium
CATCGTCGATCCGCTGGAGCCTGTGCATGTGGCCGAGGCCTGCGGCGAATTGGGGCTCGAGCATATCGTCATCACGTCCGTGGACCGGGACGACCTGGCCGACGGCGGCGCCGACCAGTTCGTGCGCGTGATCGAGGAGCTGCGCAAGGCTGCGCCCGGCACCACCATCGAGATCCTGACGCCCGACTTCCGGCACAAGGAAGGCGCCATCGAGGCGGTCGTCGCAGCCCGGCCCGACGTCTACAACCATAATCTGGAGACCGTGCCGCGGCTCTATCCGACTATCCGCCCCGGCGCGCGCTACTATCATTCGCTGCGGCTCCTGGACCGGGTCAAGGCCGTCGACCCGTCGATCTTTACCAAGTCGGGAATCATGGTCGGGTTGGGCGAGGAAAAGCAGGAAGTCCATCAGGTGATGGACGACATGCGCTCGGCCGGCGTCGACTTCCTCACCATCGGGCAATATCTGCGACCGACGCCGCGGCACGCCGAGGTGGCCCGCTACGTCACGCCCGACGAATTCCGCGCCTACGAGCAGATGGCCCGGGCCAAGGGCTTCCTCATGGTCTCGGCCTCGCCGCTGACCCGCTCCAGCTACCACGCCGGCGACGACTTCGCCAAACTGCGCGCCGCCCGCGAAGCACAGCTGGCCAAAGCCCCTTCACGCTAAAGGCGTTCTGCTATGGACCCGCCGATCAAGTCGTCGGGTGACAGGTGAGCGGCCGGTCAGCCCAAATGCAAAATCTCTAGCTCGAAATCCGCTGCCACCAGCCTTTGCGGGGAGGCGAGGCCGGCTTGTCGTCGTCTGCCGGCTCCGCCGAGGTCGCGACCGGCGCTTCCGCCGGCGGCTGGTCGACATCGACGGCGATGGCCGGCGCGTCAGCCTGGCCGTTGCCGCTTGCGGCGGACTCAGGCGTTGCATTCGCGGGTGCGGCGTCCTTTTTCGCGGAGCGCCTCCTTTTCGGCTTTTCCGCATCGGCCGACTCCGGCGCCTCGGCATCGGATTTTTTGCTGCGTGTGCGCCGGCGCTTGGGCTTTTCTTCCGCCGCCTCGGCCGCTGACCCGGCACTCGCCTCGGCCGACTCCTCCGGCTTTTTCCTGCGCCGGCTGCGCTTTGGCGTTGCGTCCGTGGCCTCGTCGTCAACCACCGCCTCCGTCGCCTCGGCAGCGGCCTCCTTCGCCGGTTTCCGCGTCCGCCGCCGCCGCGGCCGTTTGGGTTTCGCCTCGGCCTCGGCAGCGTCGACACTCTTGTCGTCGGCCTTGTCGGCGGGCGAATCTGCGGCATCCTCATTCTCGGTCGCTTGCGCCGCCGCGCGGCGCTCCTCGGCCGCCCGCACGGCCCGGCCGCCACGGCGGCCACGGCGCCGACGCCGGCGTTTGCGCTGGCCCTTTTCTTCGTCGTCGGCGTCCGCTTCCCGGGTCTCGGCGGTCGCGGCCTTGTCGTCGCCCGCGGCTTTTTCGGCGGTTTTGCGATCCGATTTGAGCTCGGAGCGGTCGAGCTCGAAATCGGGCGCGACGAGATCGGCTCGCAGATCCAAGGTCACCCCGAAATCGTAAGCCGACTCCAACTCGCTCAGCATGCGGCGCTTGTTGTTGAAGATATAGAGCCCGACCTCGCCCGGCACGCCGACCTTGATATGCCCGCTCTTGCCTTTCAGGCCCTGGTCTTCGATGGCGCGCAATACGTGAAGCGCCGAGGATTCGACCGAGCGGACCATGCCCGAGCCCTTGCAGACGGGGCAGGTGGTGGAGCTGGCTTCCAGGAGCCCCGGCCGCAGACGCTGGCGGGACATCTCCATCAGCCCGAACTGGCTGATACGGCCGACCTGGATGCGGGCCCGGTCCGACTTCAGCGCGTCTTTCATGCGCCGCTCGACCGTGCGGTTGTTGGAGCGCTCCTCCATATCGATGAAGTCGATCACGACGAGGCCGGCCATGTCGCGCAGGCGCAATTGCCGGGCGATCTCCTCGGCGGCTTCCTGATTGGTCTTGAGCGCGGTCTCTTCGATATTGTGCTCTTTTGTGGCCTTGCCCGAGTTCACGTCGATGGCGACCAACGCCTCGGTCGGGTTGAGCACGACGTAGCCGCCGGACTTCAGCTGCACGACCGGGCTGTAGAGCGCATCGAGCTGGCTCTCCACCTTGTAGTGCTGAAACATCGGCACCCGGTCCTTATAGTGCTGGACCTTCTTGGCGTGGCTCGGGGTCAAGACGCGCATGATGTCCTTGGCGGCGCGGTAGCTCTCGTCGCCTTCAACGAGAATTTCATCAATATCGCGCGTATAGAGATCGCGGATGGCGCGCTTGATCAGGTTGCCTTCCTCGTGAATCAGGGTCGGCGCGACCGAATTGAGCGTCAGACTTCGGATGTCCTCCCACAGCCTGACGAGATATTCGAAGTCACGGCGCACCTCGGCTTTTGTGCGTTTCATGCCGGCGGTGCGGATGATGCAGCCCATGCCGGACGGAACGTCGAGATCCGCGAGCATCTTCTTCAGCTTGCCACGGTCCTTGGTGTTGGTGATCTTGCGGCTGACGCCGCCGCCATGCGTGGTGTTGGGCATCAACACGCAGTAACGCCCGGCGAGCGACAGGTAGGTGGTGACGGCTGCGCCCTTGTTGCCGCGCTCCTCTTTGACGACCTGGATGAGCAGGATCTGGCGACGCTTGATGACCTCTTGGATCTTGTAGCGCCGCTTGAGGTTGACTCGCCGGCGCGGGCGGACCGCCTCCTCGATCTCCTGTTCGGCCTCGAGGAGGTCCGCATCAGAGCCTTCCTCGGCGCCGTTTTCCTCGTCCTCGTCGTCTTCGCCGGCCGGAACATCGTCCGCCTCGGAATCGGCGGCGGACGATTCCTTGGCTTCCTCCGCTTCCTGCTCCTTTGCCAGGGCTTCCGCTTCCTCGGCAAGCAGCGCTTCGCGGTCGGCGAGCGGGATCTGGTAGTAATCGGGGTGAATTTCGCTGAATGCGAGGAAGCCGTGGCGATTGCCGCCATAGTCAACGAACGCCGCCTGCAATGACGGTTCTACCCGCGTCACTTTGGCGAGGTAGATATTTCCTTTCAGTTGGCGTTTTGCAGATGACTCGTAGTCAAATTCCTCGATTCGATTTCCTTTTAGAACGACAACCCTTGTCTCCTCGGGATGCCGCGCATCGATAAGCATGCGTGATGGCATAAACTAAGTCTCCTCGGGGTCGCCGATGCCGGCGCGAACCGCGCCGCAAACGGGGAGGCCCCGGATTCTGTAAAAAAGCGGACAGTCCGAAAAAGCCGGACAAACCAAGGGCCCGATTGCCGGGCCTGGTCATGCGACTGATCTGGAAAATGCCTCATGGCGTCTCGAATAGGTCGGCTGTGAGGCCGCTGTCCTGTTAAGGTTTTCCGGCGCGAGGACTTCGGTGATCGAATGTCTCTCAAGCCGCCGGAGCCGGTTTTCGCGCAGTGCAGCAAAATGCACCGCGCCGCAAAACTGTCGGCGCCACTCTAGCTTTTGAAACTCTCAGTTACAATCGCTATCTGCTGTAAGACTTTGAAATTACAAATTTTTGTCTATTTTTACCACATTCATGGTGTATTCAGGCCCCAGACGCCATAGCGTTGCGCAGACTTCGCCACAGAATTAGCAATGCCACGAGTGAGAAAGCTTGCCGCCGGTCTTTTCCTGAGTTTGCTGTTCGCCGTGGGTTCCCTGCCGGTGGCGGCAAAGCCATCCGTCTCCAGCCTGCGGATCGGCGAGAACGGCGACACCACGCGTTTCGTTATCGAAAGCAACCAGGAAATCGACTTCGGGATCTTTGCGCTGGCCAATCCGTATCGCATCGTCGTCGATTTCGCCGACAGCGATTGGTCCCGGGTCGGCAGCGGCTCGGGGCCGGGCCGCGCCCTGGTGCAGCGTTATCGCTACGGCCAGTTCAAGCCCGGAACGATCCGGCTGGTTCTCGATCTCGATGGCCCGGCCATGGTCGACCGCAGCTTTGTTCTCAAGCCCCAGGGGCGATTTCCTTACCGCACGGTGTTGGATCTGAAGGGCACCAGCCGGCGGGCTTTCCTCGATGCGCGCAAGAACGGCAGGGTACGGATCGCCGCAACCACGCAGCCAGTGCCGGAGGTACGCAGCGGTCCGAAGGCTGCCAAGAGCCAGTATCTGATCATGATCGATCCTGGCCATGGTGGTGTTGATCCCGGCGCCTCGGGTGTCAATGGCACCAATGAGAAAACGGTGACTTTGCAGATGAGCAGGGCCATTCGCGATGCCTTGCAGAGAACCGGCCGCTACAAAGTGCAGATGACACGGAACTCGGACGTCTTCATCCGGCTCGGTGAGCGGGTCAACATCGCGCGTCGCGCCGAGGCTGATTTGTTCATCTCGGTGCACGCAGACTCGATCGGAAATCCGAGGGTCCGCGGGGCCACCGTCTACACGCTGTCCGAGACCGCGTCGGACGCCGAGGCGGCGGCGCTCGCGGCCAAGGAGAACAAGGCCGATCTGATCGCCGGCATCGATCTGGAACAGCAGGAAGACGAGGTCGCCAACATCCTCATTGAGCTGGCGCAGCGAGAGTCGATGAACTATTCCGCGCAATTCGCCACTCTGCTGGTGCCTGAGCTGGGGAGCCGCGTCAGGCTGCGCACCAACCCGCACCGATTTGCCGGCTTTGTCGTGCTCACGGCGCCGGACGTGCCGTCGGTCCTGTTGGAGATGGGCTATCTTTCCAATCAGACCGACAGCAGATTCCTGGTCTCGGCCGACGGCCGCAAGCGCATTTCCGGGGCCATGGTTGTCGCGGTCAATCGTTACTTCAATCAGCTCGAGGCGCGGCGGTTGCAGTAGATCGGCTGGGCAGGCGGCTTGCGCCGCCGCCCCAGGATGGCCATAAAGCGGGCGTAAAAAGCCGGCAGCCGTCTGCATGTTTGTTGCAGAACGCTTGTTATAGGACTTTGGGAATGAGCGGGGCTCAAGGCCAAACCGACCGAACCGACGACCTCTCGCCTTTGCAACAGAAGGCGCGGAAGGCGTTGATCTGGTTCGCCAGCGTGCTCGGCGGCGGCGCGGTCGCTGCTGCCTTGGCGGTACTCGCGGTTGTCATCGGCCTCAACGCCTTCGGGCGTAACCTGCCGGACTACAAGCAGCTGCAGGACTACGAGCCGCCGATTGTCACGCGGATCTATGCGGGCGACGGCAGCATGCTGACCGAGTTCGCCCGTCAGCAGCGCTCCTTCGTGCCCATCAACGCCATCCCGCGGCAGGTCATCAATGCCTTCCTCGCGGCCGAAGACAAGAATTTCTACCGGCATTACGGCGTCGATTATCTGGGCATCGTTCGCGCGGTTCTGGTCAACCTGAAAAACGTCGCCAGCGATCGCCGCAAGGTCGGCGCGTCGACCATCACCCAACAGGTGGCCAAGAACTTCCTGCTCTCCAACGAAGTCAGCTACGAGCGCAAGATCAAGGAGGCGATCCTCGCCTTTCGCATGGAGCGCGCCTTTTCCAAGGACCGCATCCTCGAGCTTTATCTGAACGAGATTTACCTCGGTAACCGCTCCTATGGCGTGGCCGCCGCGGCGCTGAACTATTTCAACAAATCGCTCGACCAGCTCACGCTTGCCGAAGCGGCGTATCTTGCCGCGCTGCCCAAGGCGCCAAGCAACTACCATCCGGTACGCAAAAAGGAGGCGGCGGTCGCGCGGCGCAACTGGGTGATCTCGCGCATGCGTTCGCTCGGCTTTGTCGATGACGAGGCGGCGGATGCGGCGCTCGTCGAGCCGCTCGTTCCGCGGTCACGCGCCGGGCAGTCCTACTTCCGCGCCGACTATTTCGAAGAGGAGGTGCGCCGTGAGCTCAAGGCGCTCTACGGCGACGAGAATCTCTACGCCGGCGGGCTCTATGTGCGGACTACCCTGGAGCCCAGGCTTCAGGCAATCGCTGAAAGAGTGCTGCGCAGAGGGCTGTTCGCCTACGACCGCCGTCATGGCTGGCGTGGGCCGGTGCGCCGTATCGCCCTGGCCGGGGATTGGCACGCGCGGCTCAATGAAATCGACATGCCGCTCGGGATCGAGGCGTGGGAACTCGCGGTGGTACTGGAGGTGTCCGAAGCCGAGGCGGTCATCGGCCTTGCGGACCGCTCGCTCGGGGTTCTTCCTCTCGACCAGGTGAAATGGGCGCAGCGCTGGCTTCCGGGCGAGTTTCTCGGCCGCAAGGTGGAGGCGGTCGGCCAGGTCTTGTCCGCCGGCGACGTCGTGGTTGTCGAGCGGCTCGAACCGGCCGGCGATGACGAGGTTCTCGTGGGCTATGCGTTGCGTCAGATCCCGGATGTCGAGGGCGCGCTCGTGGCCATGGACCCGCATACCGGCCGCGTGCTGGCCATGGTCGGCGGCTGGGACTATCGGGAGAGCGAATATAACCGCGCCACCCAGGCGGAGCGTCAGCCGGGCTCCGCCTTCAAGCCCTTTGTTTATGCCGCCGCGCTCGAGGCCGGCTATACGCCGTCCAGCCTTGTGCTAGATGCCCCCTTTGTCATCGACCAGGGCGACGGGCAGGGCAAGTGGAAGCCGCGCAACTCGTCCAACAAATTCTATGGCCCGAGCACGCTCAGGGTCGGCATCGAGCGTTCGCGCAACCTGATGACCGTGCGCCTCGCTCTTGCAATTGGCATCGACAAGGTCGTCGACTATGCAGGCCGGGTCGGCCTCGACCGCCACGTCAAGCCGACGCTTGCCAGCGCGCTCGGCGCCGGCGAAGTCAATCTCGTGAACATGACCACGGCCTATTCCATGCTGGTCAATGGCGGTAGTCGGATCAAGCCGACCCTGATCGACCGTATCCAGGACCGCCGCGGGCGAACGATCTTCCGCCATGACGACCGGCCGTGCCCTGGATGCGCCCTTGACGCCTGGGAAGCCGCGGAGGAGCCGGTCGTCCCGGACGGGCGCAGCAAGGTGCTCGACCACCGCACCGCCTATCAGATCGTCTCCATGCTGGAAGGCGTGGTGCAGCGCGGCACCGGACGCAGCATCCGCGCGCTCGGCATTCCTCTGGCAGGCAAGACCGGTACCACCAACGACGCGGCCGACGGCTGGTTCGTCGGCTTCTCGCCAGATCTTGCGGTCGGCGTCTTCGTCGGCTTCGACCAGCCGCGCTCGCTCGGGCCCGGCGAGGAGGGTTCCTCGGTCGCCTCGCCGATCTTCAAGGCGTTCATGGCCGAGGCCCTGAAAGACAAGCCGCGCATCCCGTTCCGTATCCCCTCGGGGATTCGGCTGGTGCGGGTCGATCCCAAGACCGGCCTTCCTGCCGATCCTTCCGAGAAATCGGCCATCCTCGAAGCCTTTATCCCGGGCACCGAGCCTAACGGCCGCCTCGCCGTGCTTGACGGCGGCCAGGGCTTGGGGCAAACCGAGGGCGAAGTCAGATCCGGAACGGGCGGTCTTTACTGAGACCGCCACGGCCGATCCCAAATATTGAGCGAGTGACCGATGCGTGCCGAAACGCAGACCCTGGCCGATGAAATCAAGCAGTCGCTTTCGCTGCTGAGGAGGCATCTTTGACTGGGATGCCGCCAAGGCCAGGCTAGACGAGCTGAACAAAAAGGCCGAAGACCCCGATATCTGGAACGACCCGCAGGCGGCGCAGGCCCTGATGCGCGAGCGTACGCGGCTCGATCAGGCGATCACCGCCTGCCGCGAGATCGCGTCCGAGCTTGCCGATGTCACCGAAGTGGCCGAACTCGCCGAGGCCGAGGGCGACGACGATCTGGTGGCCGAGGCGGACGCGGCGCTCGCCAAGCTCGCCAGGCGGTCCAAGGAGATGGAGATCCGGGCGCTGTTCTCCGGCGAGGCGGACGGCAACGATGCCTATCTGGAGATCCACGCCGGCGCCGGCGGCACCGAGAGCCAGGACTGGGCGCAGATGCTGCTTCGCATGTATACCCGCTGGGCCGAGCGCCAGGGCTTCAAGACCGAGCTTGTGGAGGCCCATGCGGGCGAAGAGGCCGGCGTCAAATCCGCGACCCTGCAGATCAAGGGCGAGAACGCCTATGGCTGGGCCAAGACCGAGAGCGGCGTGCACCGCCTGGTGCGCATCTCGCCCTTCGATTCCGGCGCGCGCCGGCACACGAGCTTCGCCAGTGTCTGGGTCTATCCGGTGGTCGACGATTCCATCGAGGTCGAGATCGAAGACAAGGACCTCAAGGTCGATACGTATCGGGCGTCCGGTGCCGGCGGGCAGCACGTCAACACCACCGACAGCGCGGTCCGCATCACCCATCTGCCGACCAATATCGTGGTGCAGTGCCAGAACGAGCGCTCGCAGCACAAGAACCGGGCCACGGCCATGAAGATGCTGCGCGCCCGGCTTTACGAACAAGAGCTGCAACGCCGCGAGGAAGAGGCCAACGCCGCCAACGCGGTCAAGACCGAGATCGGCTGGGGCCACCAGATCCGCTCCTACGTGCTGCAGCCCTATCAAATGGTAAAAGACTTGAGGACCGGCCTCGAATCGAGCCAGCCCCAGGTCGTCCTCGACGGCGACCTCAACGCCTTCATGTCCGCCGCCTTGGCCGCCCGCATCCACGGCGACGCCGGAGAGGCTGTGGAGGATTTGGATTAGGCCCAGCCGCCGTCACAACGGCTCGTCATTGTGAGCGCAGCGAAGCAATCTCGACGCCTTCGGGCTCCGCCTCCTCCCGTCATGCCCGTGTAAACGGGCATCCAGACTGGCCTCGACATGGATTCCCGCGTCCGCGGGAATAACACGGCAGGGGGCCGCGAGATTGCCGCCGTTCCTCGCAATGAGGTCGTTTTGGCCGTGGCGTCGCTACGTCACCCCTGGCGGGAAGCTCTGCACCAGGCTGCCGGCGACCAGGTGCCAGCCGTCTACCAGCACGAAGAAGATCAGCTTGAAGGGCAGGGAGATCATCACCGGTGGCAGCATCATCATGCCCATGGACATGAGGATCGACGCGATCACCAGGTCGATGACGATAAAGGGCACGTAGAGCAGAAAGCCGATCTCGAAGGCGCGCCTGAGCTCCGAGATCATGAAGGCGGGGATGAGCGCCGTCAGCGGCACCTCGCCGGCCTCGTCCACATCGCCATTGCCGGACATGTCGAGGAACAGCTCCAGGTCTTTCTCGCGCACATGGCGCAGCATGAAGTCGCGGAACGGGGCGGTGACCAGGGGGAACGCTTCCTCCTCGGTGATCTCTTCGGCCATCAGCGGCTTGAGGCCGGCGTCGTAGGCGCTTTGAAAGGTCGGCGCCATGATGAAGGCGGTGAGGAACAGCGCGAGCGAGATCAGCACCACGTTGGGCGGCGTCTGCTGCGTGCCGAGCGCGCTCCTCAGAAGTGAAAATACCACGACGATGCGGGTGAACGACGTCACCACGATGAGAATGCTCGGCGCCAGGCTCAGGACCGTGAGCAGCAGGATGAGCTGGATGACCCGGCCGGTCAGCGTGCCTTCCTCGCCGAGGTCGAGATTGAATTCCTGGGCCGCCGCCGGGAACGACCAGAGCAGCACGAGGCCGAACGCCAGCGCGGCGAGGCGGGCGAAGCGGCTCACTTGGAGGCCTCCGACGCGCCGCCATCTGCGGCGGCCGGTCCGCTCTCGATGACGAGATCGTTGTTTTGGCCGAGCAGCAGCAGGTGCCGGCGGCCGGCATGCTCGATCACCACGAGCCGCCTTCGGGTATCGAGCGCCATTTGATCGACGACCTTGAGCGCGCCCGCGCCGCCGCTGCGACCGGCAAACAGGGCGCCCTTCAAGAGCCCGGTCCGGCGAAACACCCAGGTGACCAGGCCGATCAGCGCCAAAACGAACAGAAGGGCGGCGAAAAACCGGCCCAGGACTTCCAGCTCCATAGCCTATTCCCCCTCGCTTTCGCGCGCCGATTCCGCCTTGAGTTCCTGGTTGGCCTGGTAAACGAAACGCAGGATTTCCGAGACCGCGGTGAGCGCCTCCAAAGGAATCGGGCTGTCGATCTCAAATGTCTCAAGAAGGCTTGCTAACTCTTTGTCTTCCCTTACCTTTACGCCGCTGGAGAAAGCAATCTCCAGGATCCTCTCGGCGTTTTTACCGCGTCCGCTCGCGGTGATCCGCGGCAGGGCTTCCGCCTCTTCGTCGGCTTTGACGGCGACGGCGCGG
>JAKSBY010000302.1 GCA_022360855.1 Sphingomonadales bacterium
AGCCCGAGCGGCCGTCCGGTCCTTCGCCCTTCGACAAGCTCAGGACCTCAGGACGAACGGAGTTGGACGTCTGGGGGCTTCTAGGATCAGGTGAAGCTGTGCTATGGGATGGATTAGCCATGCCAATCTCCTAACAAGGTTGGTTTGGTCAGGGCTTCGTGGGTGTGTCAGCACCTGCGGAGCCCGTCTGTTTGCATACTCTTGACCGACCGGTTGTGCTAACGCCTAATGGCTGAGCACAAGCAGCCGTTGTGATGTAACCATAAGTTACGGATTTTTCGTAACTTATAAATCCGGTCCGGTCAATAGGAAAGTTCAGAATCCCGCCAAATGTCTCTTACTTCCGCACAGTGCAGAGCAGCTCGTGGACTTTTGGATTGGACGCAAAAGCAACTGGCGGGCCAATCGGCTGTTTCCGAGAAAACAATCTTCAGTTTCGAGGACGGAAGCCGCGTTCCCCGTTCCGCCAATCTTAAAAAAATTCGATCGGCTTTTATCGCCGCCGGCGTCGAATTCATCGACCGAAACGGCGGCGGTCCCGGCGTGCGGCTGCGGGACTAGGGCCTGGAACGCCGCTCCGTCCGTTTGTAGAAGTCGGGCGGCTTGTTCCTTATCCAGCGGATGAAGCGGGCGATGTCGGGGTGCGCCCTGAGCGCGGGCAGGGTGGCGTGGCTCTCGGCGATCTCGCGTTCGGTGAGGGTGGTGTGGATCTTGCGGTGGCAGATGGGGTGCAGCGCCACCGTCTCGCGTCCGCCCAGGGAACGCGGGATCAGATGATGCGCCTCGGTCTTGCGGCCCAGGGGGCGGCCGCAGAGCGGGCAGAGCCCGTCCTCATCCCTCCACGAAGTCACGCGGCCTTCAGGGCGGCGTCGAGATGCGGCTTGAGGCGGCCCGTCGCCCACAGCCAGAGCATCTTGTAATCGCCCATAAGAGACCACACCGGATAAGTGAACGTGGCCGGCCTGTTGCGCTCGATAAAGGCGTGGCTGACCCAGGCGAAGCCGTAGCCGAGCACGGGGTAGGCGACCAGAAAGCGCCAGTCCAAGGTAACGAGAAACACGAGGAACGCCGCCGAGCCCAGCACCGTGCCGACATAATGCAGCGCCCGGCAGGCCGGCGCGGAATGCTCCCTGAGGTAATAGGGAAAGAAGTCCCGAAAGCTCTGAATACGTTCGCTCATGACGGCGCCTCTCGATCATGCGGCCGGAGTCCTGTGCCAGCCTAGCGGAATGGCGGCGGGCGGGCCAGCCGGTCACTTATATGCAGCGCACAATTGTAATTGACGTTTACGTAAACGTAAAGTACAATCCCGGTCGAATCAGGTGCACTCGCAACAGTCCCCAAAACGACCGACTCCATGGCCAGACTCGAAACCTTTACCATCGCCGAATTGGCTAACGAATTCGGCGTGACGCACCGCACCATCCGCTTTTACGAAGACAAGGGCCTGATCGCGCCCGCGCGCGACGGCCAGGCGCGCATCTATTCGGAGCGCGACCGCGCCCGGCTGGCCTGGATTCTGCGCGGCAAGCGGGTCGGCTTTTCGCTCGCGGAAATCGCCGAGATGCTCGACCTTTACGACCTGGACGACGACCGCCTGACCCAGCGCCGCGTGACCCTGGCGCGCTGCCGCGAGCGGCTCGATGCGCTCAAGCGCCAGCGCGACGACATCGACGCCACCATAACGGAACTGGAAGATTTCTGTGAAACGCTGGAGGGCATGGTTACGCCCAAGCCCAAACGCTCGGCCATCGCCTGAGCCGGCCCACCAAACGATTTTCGACGGAAAGGTAGACTGACATGCCCACCTATCGCGCCCCGGTCAAGGACATGACCTTCATCATCAACGAGGTCGTCCGCCTGCAGAACTACGCCAACCTGCCCGGCTTCGAAGACGCGACGCCGGACATCATCCAGGCGATCCTGGAAGAGGGCGGCAAGCTGGCCGAGGAGGTGCTGCAGCCGATCAACCAGTCCGGCGACGCCGAGGGCTGCACCCGCCACGACGACGGCTCGGTCACCACGCCCAAGGGCTTCAAGGAAGCCTTCAAGCTCTACGCCGAAGGCGGCTGGATGGGCCTCTCCGCGGCCACCGAGTATGGCGGCCAGGGCCTGCCCCATGTACTCTCCAGCGCCATGGAGGAGCTCGGCTGCGGCGCCAATCTGGCGTTCAACATGTATCCCGGCCTGACCCACGGCGCCATCGCGGCGATCAGTCTCGCCGCCTCGGACGAGCTGAAAGAGAAATACCTGCCGAAGATGATCGCCGGCGACTGGACCGGCACCATGAACCTGACCGAGCCCCATTGCGGCACCGATCTCGGCATGATGCGCTCCAAGGCGGAACCGCAATCGGACGGCAGCTACAAGATCACCGGCACCAAGATCTTCATCTCCGCCGGCGAGCACGACCTGACGGAGAACATCATCCATCTGGTGCTGGCCAAGATCCCCGGCGGGCCGGAGGGCATCAAAGGCGTCTCCCTGTTTCTGGTGCCGAAATTCATGGTCAACGGCGACGGTTCGCTCGGCGAGCGCAACGGCGTCGCCTGCGGCTCCATCGAGGAGAAGATGGGCATCCACGCCAACTCCACCTGCGTGCTCAACTACGACGGCGCCACCGGCTGGCTCGTCGGCGAGGAGCACAAGGGTATGCGCGCCATGTTCATCATGATGAACGCGGCGCGGCTCGGCGTCGGTATTCAGGGCCTGGGGCTTTCCGAGGTCGCCTATCAGAACGCGGTGGACTACGCCAACGACCGGCTGCAGGGCCGGGCGCTGACCGGCCCGGTCAACGAGGACGGCCCGGCCGATCCCATCATCGTGCATCCGGACGTGCGCCGCATGCTGATGGACCTGCGCGCCTTCAACGAGGGCGCCCGCGCGCTCGCCCTGTGGACGGCGCTGCAGGGCGATCTGATGCACAAGTCGCCGGACGAGGCGGAACGTCAACGGGCGAGTGACCTGATGGGGCTGATGACGCCGGTGATCAAGGGCGTGTTTACCGACGCCGGCTACGCCAACGCCACCACCGCCCAGCAATGCTATGGCGGCCACGGCTACATCAAGGAATGGGGCATGGAGCAGTTCGTGCGCGATGCCCGCATCACCCAGATCTACGAAGGCACCAACGGCATTCAGGCCATGGACCTGGTGGGCCGCAAGCTGCCCCGCGACGGCGGCCGCGCGGTGCGCGAGTATTTCGCCCTGTTGCAGTCGGTCCTCGAAGACGCCGGCGCGGACGAGCGCATGGCCGAGTTCATCGCGCCCATGCAAGCCGCCATCGCCGATTTGCAGGGCGCCAGCATGTGGCTGATGCAAAACGCCATGCAGGACCCCAACCACGCCGGCGCCGGCGCCACCGCCTATATGCACCTGCTGGGCCTTGTGGCGCTCGGCCATATGTGGATACTGATCGTCAAGGCCGCCCACGAGGCGCTCGACGGCGGCACGGAAGATCCGGACTTCTACAACAACAAGCTGATTACCGCGCGCTACTTCTTCGCCCGGATGCTGCCGGATACCGCGGCCGACCGGCGCAAGGTGGAAGCCGGCGCGGCGCCCGTGATGGCGCTCGCGGCGAACGCGTTTTAAACGCCTTACCGAAAGGAACCAGTCAAATGGCCGATGCCTATATCTATGACGCCGTGCGCACCCCCCGCGGCCGCGGCAAGTCCGACGGCAGCCTGCACGAGATCACGCCCATCGAGCTCGGGACACAGGTTTTGGAAGCGCTGCGCGACCGCAACGAGCTGGATACCTCGGCGGTGGACGACGTGGTGTTCGGCTGCGTCGCGCCGGTCGGCGAGCAGGGCGCCAACATCACCCGCACGGCCGTGCTGAACGCCGATTACGACGAGTCGGTTTCCGGCGTGCAGATCAACCGCTTCTGCGCCTCAGGGCTAGAGGCGGTCAACATGGCCGCGGGCCAGGTGATGGCCGGCCAGTCCGACATGGCCGTCGGCGGCGGCGTCGAGAGCATGTCCCGTGTCCCCATGGGCTCCGACGGCGGCGCCTGGCCGACCGACCCGGACGTGGCCTTCAAGACCTATTTCGTGCCGCAAGGCATTTCCGCCGACCTCATTGCCACCAAATACGGCTACAGCCGCGACGATGTGGACGCCTACGCGGTCGAGAGCCAGAAGCGCGCCGAGGCGGCCTGGAAGGACAAGCGCTTCTCCGGCTCCATCGTGCCGGTTACCGACAAGATCGGCATCGAGGTGCTGGATCACGACGAGCATATGCGGCCGGAGGCGACCATGCAGTCGCTCGGCGCGCTCAAGGCCTCCTTCGCCGAACTCGGCCAGAATTTCGGCTTCGATTCCGTCGCCATCCAAAAATATCCCGAGATCGAGAAGATCAACCACGTGCATCATGCCGGCAACTCGTCGGGCATCGTCGACGGCGCTGCCGCGGTGCTGATCGGCACCAAGGAGATCGGCGACAAGCTCGGCCTCAAGCCGCGCGCGCGGATCAAGGCTTACGCTTCCGTCGGCTCCGAGCCCACGATCATGCTCACCGGCCCCTCCTTCGCCGCCGAAAAGGCGCTCAAGCGCGCCGGCATGGCGGTCGGCGACATCGACATCTACGAGCTCAACGAGGCCTTCGCCTCGGTCGTCCTGCGCTTCATGGAGGCACTCGACATCGACCACTCGAACATCAACGTCAACGGCGGCGCCATCGCCATGGGCCACCCGCTGGGCGCCACCGGCGCGATGATCCTCGGCACCGTGCTCGACGAGCTGGAGCGCTCGGACAAGGAGACCGCGCTGGCGACGCTCTGCATCGGCGCCGGCATGGGCACGGCGACCATCATCGAGCGCGTCTAGGGCGAACACGCCCCCTCACCCCAGCCCTCTCCCCGAGGGGGAGAGGGAGGAGCGGCGGAGCCGCGGAGGGTGAGGGGGCAAAACTAGAGAGAGACACTCCAATGACCGACACCATCAAATTCGACGTGGACGCCGACGGCATCGCGGTCCTGACCATCGATGTGCCCGGCGAATCCATGAACGTGATCAACGAGCAGTTCCTGGCCGACGCGGAAACCCTGCTCGAAAAGGTGCTGACCGACGACGCCATCACCGGCGTTGTCCTGACCTCGGGCAAGTCCGCCTTCATGGCCGGCGCCGACTTGCGGATGCTCGGCACCATGTCGGCACTCAAGGGCAAGATCTCGACCGAGGAGATGTTCGAACGCGCCTTCTTCCTCAACACGCTGTTGCGCCGGATCGAGACCGGCGGGCAGACGGCCAAGGACCTGGCCAAGGGCGCCACCACCAAGCCCTTTGTCGCCGCTATCCAGGGCGTTGCCTTGGGCGGCGGATTCGAGCTGCCGCTGGCCTGCCATTTCCGCGTCGCCACCGAGGATGCCAAGTTCGGCGTGCCCGAGGTCATGGTCGGGCTTCTGCCCGGCGGCGGCGGCACCCAGCGCCTGCCGCGCCTGATCGGCATCCAGGCCGCGCTCCAGTATCTCACCACGGGCAAGAACATATCCGCGGCGGAGGCCAAGAGCTTCGGCATCGTCGACGAGATCGTGCCGGCGGACGAGCTGGTCGCCAAGGCCAAGGAGATCGCCAAGGCCAACCCCAAGGTCGCCAAGCCCTGGGACAAGAAGGGCTTCAAATATCCCGGCGGCGGCGCCATGCATCCGGGCTCGGTGCAGACCTTCATGGCCGCCAACGCCATGGCGCAGGACAAGACCCTGCACAACTACCCGGCCGTGCAGGCGATCCTCTCCTGCGTCTATGAGGGCTCCATCGTGCCCTTCGACACCGCCATCCGGATCGAGAGCAAGTTCTTCACCAAGCTGCTCCTGGACCCGACCGCGAGCAACATGATCCGCACGCTGTTCGTCAACAAGCTGGCCGCCGAGCGCGGCGCGCGCCGGCCCCAGGGGCTCGACAGGATGCCGACGAAGAAGCTCGGCATGCTCGGCGCCGGGCTGATGGGCGCGGGCGTCGCCTATGTCTCGGCCAAGGCCGGCATGGAGGTCGTCCTGCTCGACCGCGACCAGGAGGCCGCCGACAAGGGCAAGGAATATGCCGAGAAGATCGTCAAGAAGCTGACCTCCCGGCGCAAGATGACCGCCGAGGACGGCGAGGCGCTGTTGGCGCGCATCCACCCGACCGCCGACTATGCGGACCTCGACGGCTGCGACCTGATCATCGAGGCGGTGTTCGAGGACCGCGGCATCAAGGCCGACGTGACCGGCAAGACCGAGGCGGTGGTCGGCGCCGACACGATCTTCGGCTCCAACACCTCGACCCTGCCGATCACCGGCCTGGCCGAGGCCTGGTCCAAGCCCGACAATTTCATCGGCATCCATTTCTTCTCGCCGGTGGAGAAGATGCCGCTCGTGGAGATCATCGTCGGCGAGAAGACCGGGCCCGAGGCGATTGCGAAGGCCATCGACTATGTCGCCGGCATCAAGAAGACGCCGATCGTGGTCAACGATTCCCGCGGCTTCTACACCTCGCGCTCCTTCGGCACCTATGTGATGGAGGGCTACACCATGGTCGGCGAGGGCATCAAGCCGGCGCTGATCGAAAACGCCGGCAAGATGGCCGGCATGCCCGTGGGCCCGCTGGCCGTGGGCGACGAGGTGGCCATCGACCTCTCCTACAAGGTCAAGAAGCAGACCATGGAAGACCTCGGCGACGCCTACGAGGCCTCCCCCGGCGATGGCGTGGTCGACACGATGGTCGAGGATCTCGGCCGCTTCGGCCGCAAGAACGGCAAGGGCTTCTACAGCTACCCCGAAGACGGCTCCAGAAAGTTTCTCTGGCCCGACGCCGCGCACCACTGGCCCGAGGCGGACGCGCAGCCCACGGTTGACGAGGTCAAGACGCGCCTCATCTACCGTCAGGTGGTCGAATGCGCCCGCTGCTTCGAAGAAGGCGTGCTGCCCACCGCCGAGGACGGCGACATCGGCGCCATCTTCGGCTGGGGCTTTGCCCCCTTCACCGGCGGCCCCTTCAGCTACCTTGACACCGTCGGCATCGCCAATTTCGTCCAAGAGGCCGACCGATTGGCCGACCAATACGGCGAACGCTTCCGCCCACCGCAATTGCTGCGGGATATGGCGGAGAAGGGCGAGACGTTCTACGCCGCGCCGGAGGTGGCGAGGGAGGCGGCGGAGTAGGACTCTATACCGTCGTTACGCGGCGAGGGTGGGCGCCGCAGCGATCCCGTTGAATGGGTTTGGACGGCCACGTGAGAGGGGCCAGCTTCCGTCATCCTTGTAAATCTGGGATTTGATTCCGTGATTGCCAGGAAAGGTGCATCCG
>JAKSBY010000434.1 GCA_022360855.1 Sphingomonadales bacterium
GCTTCCGGGCTCTGGTCCGGCCTCAAGATCGGCCTGTTGGGCGGCTCCTTCAACCCGGCGCACCCCGGCCATAGGCATATCTCGCTCATGGCCATGCGCCGGCTCGGCTTCGATTGGGTGTGGTGGCTGGTCAGCCCGCAAAACCCCTTGAAGCCCGCGGCAGGCATGGCGCCGATGGCCGAACGGCTCGCCTCGGCGCGACGGGCGGCCTCCCATCCCCGGATTTACGTGTCGGATCTTGAGACGCGGCTCGGGACGCAATACACGGCGGATACGCTCCGGGAGCTCAAGCGCTACTATCCGCGAGCGCGTTTCGTCTGGCTGATGGGCGCCGACAATCTGGCGACGTTCACAAAATGGCAAAACTGGCAAAGCATCATGCGCGCCGTCCCCATTGCGGTGATCGACCGGCCCGGTTATGCTTTACGGGCGCTTCGGGGGCCGGCGGCGCGGCGGTTCGAGCGTTACCGGCTGCCGCAATGCAAGGCCCGAAGGGCGCCGGTGAGCAGGCCACCAGCGTGGGTGCTGCTCCGTGGACCCCGGCATTCCGCATCGGCGACGGAAATCCGCCAGCGGGAGAGCCGGCCCGGCTGGTGAATGAACGACCAAAGGTAATAAGAGAAAGGAGTAATTTTTGCACGTGACCCCTGAATCGCTACCGCATGGCGGTGGCGAGAGTATGCAAGGGAAAGTGGAGGATCTGTTGAACGCTGTTCTCCATTCCCTCGACGAAGACAAAGCCGAAGACATCGTCACCATCGACCTCGACGGCAAAACCTCCATCGCAGATTACATGGTCATCGCCAACGGGCGCTCGCAGCGCCAGGTGGCGTCCATTTCCGATAAGCTCCTGGAGCGGCTGAAAGGCCAGGGGCACCGGTCCTGCCAGGTCGAGGGCATGCCGCAGGCCGATTGGGTGCTGATCGATGCGGGCGATGTGATCGTACACGTCTTCCGGCCCGAGGTGCGCAGCTTCTACAAGCTCGAGAAGATGTGGGCCGCTGACCTTTCGGACGACGCCGTCACCGCCACCCACTAGGCGGCCGGCAACGGGCGGTGAGCCCTTGAGGATCAAGATACTCGCTGTCGGCCGCGCCGCCGGCACGCCGGAAGCGGCGCTCGTCTCGGAATACCTCAAACGGCTGCCTTGGCAGGCCGATATTCGGGAAATCGAGGTCAAGGGCCGTCTCAAGGCCGCGGAACGCGGACGCCGAGAGAACGACCTCCTGATCAAGGCGATCCCTAGCGACGCGCGGCTCGTGGTGCTTGACGAAGGCGGCAACCGGCTCACAAGCGCCGAATTCGCAAAAACCATTGATCGCTGGCGTCAGCAGGCTATTAACACATTGGCTTTTATGATCGGCGGTGCTGACGGGCTGAACGAGACGGTCAAAATGCGCGCTGACGCGGTCATTTCGCTCTCTGACATGACTTTGCCACACCTGATGGCTAGGGCCGTGCTGGCGGAGCAGATTTACAGGGCCTATACGATTTTGGAGAACCATCCCTATCATCGCGCCTGACCGCCCGAGGGAATCCACGCCATGACCGAGATCCCGAAACCCGTTTTACTCTGTATCCTCGATGGCTGGGGCTATCGTGAGGCGGCGGCCGACAACGCCATCGCGCTCGCTGACACGCCCGTATGGGACCGGCTGATGGAAACCGCGCCGCATGCCCTGCTGGAAACCTCCGGCGCCGCGGTCGGCTTGCCTGAAGGGCAGATGGGCAATTCCGAGGTCGGGCATATGAATCTTGGCGGCGGCCGCGTGGTGATGCAGGACCTGCCGCGCATCGACGCTTCCTTCGCGGCGGGCGAGCTGGCCGAAAATCCGGCGTTTCAAGATCTCGTTGCCGCTCTCAAGGCTTCCGGCGGGCCCTGCCATCTGATGGGGCTGATGTCGCCGGGCGGCGTGCACAGCCATCAGGATCATATTGCGCATATCGTCAAGGCCCTGGACGGCCACGGGATACCGGTCTGTATCCACGCCTTTCTCGATGGCCGCGATACGCCGCCCAAGAGCGCCGGCGGGTTCGTCAGGGATTTCGAAGCGGCCATCGCGGGCGCGGCGAACGCCAAGATCGCCACCATCGCCGGGCGCTACTACGCCATGGACCGCGATAAGCGCTGGGACCGGACGGAACTCGCCTACCGCATGCTCGTCGATGGTGCGGGCCGGGAGGCGGTTTCAGCCGATTCCGCAATCGCTCGGGCCTACGGCGATGGCGAAAGCGACGAATTCGTCAAACCAACGGTAGTCGCGGGATACGAGGGCATGAAGGCGGGCGATGCCATTCTCATGGCCAATTTCCGCGCCGACCGGGCACGCCAGATCCTGACGGCGCTTCTGGACCCGGAGTTCGACGGATTCGACCGGGACGGCATGATCGCCTTCTCGGCGGCCTTGGGCATGGTCGCGTATTCTTCCGCCCATGCCGCCTTCATGACGACCCTGTTCCCGCCCGTCACTGTGAACGACAGTCTGGGCGAGATCGTCTCGGCGGCCGGGCTTAAGCAGCTTAGGATCGCCGAAACCGAGAAATACGCACACGTGACCTTCTTCTTCAACGGCGGCGAGGAGCGGGTGTTCGAGGGCGAGGAGAGAATCCTCGTGCCCTCGCCCAAGGTGGCGACCTATGATTTGCAGCCGGAGATGTCGGCGCCGGAGGTGACCGACAAGCTCGTCGCCGCCGTCGAAAGCGGCCAATTCGACCTGATCGTCGCCAATTACGCCAACCCGGACATGGTCGGCCATACGGGGATCATGCCGGCGGCGATCAAGGCGGTGGAGACGGTGGACGCCTGCCTCGGCCGGCTGAAGGCGGCGATCGAGGCGGTGGGCGGGGCCATGCTGGTCACCGCCGACCACGGCAATGTCGAGCTGATGCGCAACGACGAAACCGATCAACCGCACACGGCGCACACGGTGCTGGATGTTCCGATCGCGCTCGTCGGCGGTGGTGCCCAGGGGCTGACCGACGGGCGCCTGGCCGATGTCGCGCCCACGGTGTTAACGTTAATGGGCCTGTCCCAGCCTGCAGCGATGACCGGCAGGTCCCTGCTTGCCGGTACGGCAATTTCCGAAGAGACGGAGGCCCGGCGTGTGCGCGCACAGGCGTAATCTCTTCGCCGCGCTCCTTGCGGCGACCTTTGCCGGCCCGTTGCCGGCGGCGGCGCTTGACGAGGGCGACGCGCAGGAACGGCTTTCGCGGATCAAGCAGGAGATCGAGCAGCGCGAGGCCCACCGCGCCGCATTGATCCGGGAAGACGAGGCGATCGACCGGGAGCTGCGGTCGCTCGCGAAGGAGCTGGTCCGCCTCGCCGGGAAGATTCAGCGCCATGAGCAAACGGTGACCGACCTGGAGCGCCGGATCGACGAGTTGCTGGAGCAGGAGAAGCAACGGGCAGATGCGCTCGCCCTGCGCCGCGAGCAGTTCGTCGAAACGCTGGCGGCGTTGGAACGGTTGAGCCAGCGGCCGCCGATCCTGCTGCTCACCCGGCCGGCCGAGGCGACCGAAACCGTGCGCAGCGCCACCTTGCTGGGCGCGGTCTTGCCGGGCCTCGAGGCCCGCGCCCAGGAAATCAAGCGCCAAATAGGCGACCTCAACGAAGTCCGTGCGCTGCTCGGCCGCGAGCGCGCCTCGCTCGGCGAGCAGCTGGCGGGGCTGAGCAGAGACCTGGGCTCCCTTGATGAGCTGAAGCAGCGCCGCGCCGCGCGGCAACGGGCCCTGGCGGCGGAATCCGCCAATGAGGCCGCGCGCATCGCCGAGCTTGCCGAGGAGGCCAAGAGCCTGGAGGATCTCGTCGCGCGGCTCGAAAAAGAACGCCGGCAACGCGATCTGGCGCGGGAAAAGGGGCTCGCGCTGGCGCCGTTCAGCGAGGCCAAGGGCCGCCTGCCGCTGCCGGCGCGCGGTCAAGTTGTCCGCAATTTCGGCGCGAAATCGGAGGCCGGCAGCAGTCGGGGACTCCACATTCTAACCCGCGCCGGCGCGCAGGTCGTGGCGCCGTTCGACGGGCGTGTCGTGTTTTCCGGGCCGTTTCGCGATTACGGCCAACTCTTGATCATCGAGCATAGCGAAGGTTACCATAGCCTGTTGGCCGGAATGGCGCGCATAGACAGCGCGGTCGGCCAATGGGTGCTCGCCGGTGAGCCCGTGGGGGTGATGGCCGGCGAAAACGGGCCCGGCAAGAGCCGGCCCGGCACGAGTGAGCTAAGTCAAGCAGGGGCAGAGCCGGCTCAGACCGCGGTGGAATCGACGCAGGGGTTTGAGCTGTATGTTGAACTGAGACGCCAAGGCAAGCCGATCGATCCCTTGCCCTGGCTCGCCCAAGGATTGGGAAAGGTAAGTTGAAATGTTGCGCGTAGTCTATTCGGTTTCCTTGCTCCTGGCATTCACCTTCGCCGCGGTGCCGGCCCGTGCGTCGGATTCGGACACCTATCGCCAGCTCGACCTTCTGATGGATGTGTTCGAGCGCATCCGCGCCGAATATGTCGAAGAGGTTGGCGACAAGGAGATGATCGAAGCAGCGATCAACGGCATGCTGTCTTCGCTCGATCCGCACTCCAGCTATATGGGGCCCGAGACCTTCAAGCAGATGCAGCTGCAGACCCGCGGCCAATATGGTGGCCTCGGCATTGAAGTGACCATGGAAAACGGCGTCGTCAAGGTGATCTCGCCGATCGACGAAACGCCGGCCGCGCGCGCCGGTGTCTCGGGCGGCGACTATATCACCCATATCGACGGCGAGCAGATCATGGGGCTGACGCTTTCGGAAGCGGTGGAAAAAATGCGCGGCCCGGTGAACACGGATATCACCATCACCATCGTGCGCGAGGGCGTGGACCAGCCCTTCGAGCTCGTCCTGACCCGCGCCATTATCCCGATCAAGACGGTGCGCCACCGCGTCGAGCGCAACACGATCGGCTATGTTCGCATTTCCAATTTCAACGAGCAGACCGCGCGCGGGGTCAAGACGGCGATCCGCGATCTGAAAGCGGAATTGGGCGACGATCTGTCGGGTATCGTTCTCGATCTGCGTGACAATCCGGGCGGGCTTCTGGATCAGGCGATCGACGTGTCCGACGTGTTTCTGGACCGTGGCGAAATCGTCTCCACCCGCGGTCGCCGGGAGAAGGACACACAGCGGTGGAACGCGGCGTCCGGCGATATGATCAACGGCCTGCCGATTATCGTTCTGATCAACGCCTACTCGGCGTCGGCTTCGGAGATCGTCGCCGGTGCCATTCAGGACCACCGCCGCGGCATCCTGATCGGCGCGCAGAGCTTCGGCAAGGGCACCGTGCAGACCATCATTCCCTTGGGCGCCAACAGCGCCATGCGGCTGACCACGGCGCGCTACTACACGCCGTCGAGCCGTTCTATCCAGGAAGAGGGGATCGAGCCCGATATCGAGGTCAGTCTGCCGAGGGCGCGGAGTTCCTCAAGCGGGCCGCGGCGCGAGCGCGACCTGCGCGGCCATCTGGTGAATGGCAGCGAAGCGGATCGGCCGGAGGAACAGGACGAGATCGCGGAAGATGCAGAGTCGATCGAGGCGCCGACCGATGAGGAGGGCAACCCCATCGATTATCAACTCAACTACGCACTCGACCTCTTGGAAGGTCTGAACCTGTTCAGCAAGAAACAGGCGGCGGTCGTCGTCGAATAGACTACGGCGGAGGCGGTACCTCGCATGGCGGTTCGCGGCTTTTTTTCTACTCCGGGACCGCTTGTGGGCGCCTGGGCGCTGGTTCTGCTGGTCGTTTTCGGCGGTGCACTGACGCTTGAGCTGACATACCAGGATCCCAGCGCTCCGGTTCTCCGCGAGCCGACGGCGGAGGTCAGGGCACCGGCGCAGGAGCCGCTGCAGCGGACACGCCCCGCGGTCTCCGGAAGCGAGATACTGCAGAGCGAAGAAGCAATAGCCGAAGCCGAGGTCGCCTCCGAGATACAGCGGAGTCGCCGCGCGGCGGCCGGCCTGACCGAATCTTCGGAATACGGACCGTTGCCCCGCCGCGCCGCCGATGGCCGGGAGCCCTGGCAGGTTTACGCCCGACCGTTCGCGGTCGACCCATCGACATCCTACATCGCGATCATCATCACGGGCCTCGGCCTCAACCGCAGCGTGACCGACTCTGCCATCGATCTGTTGCCACCGGAGGTGACGCTGGCCTTTTCCCCCTACGGCAGCCATCTTGACGTTTATACCCGGCAGGCCGCCGAGACCGGCCACGAAACCTTGCTCATGGTGCCCATGGAGCCGCTCGAATACCCGAACGACGATCCTGGCCCGGAGACCTTGCTGACGTCGCTATCGCCCAAGGACAACCGCGAGCGGCTGCACAAGGTCATGGCGTCGTTCACCGGCTATGTCGGGGCGATCAATGATATGGGATCACGCTTCACGGCTTCGCGGGAGGCCATCGAGCCGGTCCTTTCGGAATTGCGGAGCCGTGGGGTGATGTTTGTCGATGCCCGCACCACGCGGTTCACGGTCGCCGCGCGCTCCGCCGACTCGCTCGGCACGGTCCGCGCCTTCAACAACCGGTTCATCGACAATACCGCGGCCGCGGAATCGATCGACCGGCAGTTGGAAGACCTGGAGACGCTGGCGAAGGCGGTCGGCTTCGCCGTCGGCATCGGCCGAGCCTATCCGGTGACCATCGAGCGGGTCATCGCCTGGTCGGACCTCCTGGCGCAAAAAGACATCGAACTGGCGCCGATCACGGCGGCGGCCAATCGCCAGATCATCAATCAATAGCCGATGCAGGGTCGGATTTTGTGATGGGCGCCGCCGATCTTCCGTACCGCCCCTGCGTTGGCGTGATGCTGTTCAATCAGGAAGGCCGGGTCTGGGTCGGCCGGCGCAACGATACGCCTTTTGAGGCCTGGCAGATGCCGCAGGGCGGCGTCGATGCCGGTGAGGATCTGGAGGCCGCGGCGCTTCGCGAACTCGAGGAGGAGATCGGCACGCGGCGGGTCACGGTCCTCGGCCGTACGCAGGGCTGGCTCTGCTATGACCTGCCCGAGGAGTTAATCGGCCTGGCCTGGGGCGGCCGCTTTCGGGGTCAGGAGCAGGTTTGGTTCGCGATGCGCCTTGACGGCGGTGATGAGCTCATCCGCATCGATACGGCGCATCCGGAATTCGATGACTGGAAATGGGTCGATATCGACGATCTGCCGGGGCTGATCATTCCGTTCAAGCGGCCGGTCTACGAACAGGCCATTGCCGAGCTAGGCAGATTTGCCGTCCCGGTTTGACGAGGTCGGTCGAGGTGGGGGCAACCGTTCATGGTTCGACAGGCTCACCACGAACGGAATTTCAGCTCGTTCGCCCTGAGCTTGTCGAAGCCCGTCCTGAGCGACGCCGCAGGCGGCGTCGAAGGGGGTGAGCGGTAGCGTCGCCCTTCGGTCAAGCCGCGTGGCGCTCCAGGCGCCCAACCTTCCACTGCACGAAGGACCAGAACAGTTTGGATGCGATGTCGCCCAGCCGGCCGTGTGATTTCAAGCACGCGGCGCGCATGATCATCCGGGTCGCCGTGTTGATATGGCGCTCGCGATAGAGCCCCATGGCGCGGCGGTAATATTCCTGGCCGTAGAAATCCGCATCGAAATGGGCGTCGGGTGTTTTGGGCACGACGTTGGCGGCGAAGTAGGCGTAACCGAGCTCTTCGTCTTCCGCCTCGTTGACGCGGCCGACGGCGATGCGCAGCCGCTCCACGAGGCTCAGGCTGGAGGCTGCCTCATAGCGCCGGTAGTACCTCTTGAAGAGCTGGTAGTGCAGGAATTCGTCGGTGGCGATGTTGTCGGCGATCTCCGCCAGAACCGGCTCTTTGGCCGCATCGCGGATCGCCGAATAGAAGGTCGAGGTTCCGGTCTCCACCACGCAGCGGGCGATCAATTCACCGGGCTGAGAGCCGCGCACCGAGCTGTCGCTTTGCACGGGCAGCGCATAGAGCTTCTGGAACAGGGCCAGGCTCTCCGCGAAGCTGAATGACGGATCAGCCAGCTCCGCCCAGCGGCCGAGCGCTTCGCCGTGCTGGCGTTCTTCCAGGCCCCAGACCTCCACCTCGCGGTGGAAGGTGCGGTCATCGGGGAAGACATTCTTCAAATAGCTGACATAGTCGCCGCTGTTCGCCTCGACAAGCGCGGCGGTCTTGACCACTTCGAGCAGGCGCGGCGAGACGGCCGCGCGGTCGAACCGGTTCCAGTGAATATCTTCCAAGGTCCAGCGCTTGTTCATACGCTAGCTGCCCCCGACACCTGATGCGCTGCGAATCAGTCTTGCTTCAGCAACCTAGTGCATCAAAAAATTTTTTAGTTTTCAACTGCTTCTAGAAGCCGGCCCAGTTCCTCGAGATGGGCCTGCGCCTGGCTGCGCTCTTCGTCGCTCTTGGCGTCTTCCAAATCTTCCCGGGCGTTTTTCAGCCGTTGCTCGAGGTCGGCACGGTTAAGATCCTTTAAGGCGATGGCCTCTTCGGCCAGAATCACCAGCCCTTCCGGGGTCACTTCGGCGAAGCCGCCCTTGATGAAAAGCTTGGTGGTCTCGCCTTCGCTCAGCACTTCGACGACGCCCGGCTTGATCGCCGACATGACCGGGGCATGGCCCGGCAGGACGCCAAAATAACCTTCCGTGCCGGGTACGGTGACCCGGTCCACCTCGACGTCCATCAAGAGACGTTCGGGCGAAACCAGCTCGAATTTCACTTTTGCCGACACCTAGGCGGCCTCTGCGGCCAGGCGCTCGGCCTTCTCGACCGCGTCCTCGACCGTGCCCACCATGTAGAAGGCCGCTTCCGGCAGATGGTCGTACTCGCCGGCGACCACGCCCTTGAAGCTGCGGATGGTGTCTTCGAGCTGCACGAAGATGCCCGGGAAGCCGGTAAAGACCTCGGCGACGTGGAAGGGCTGGGAGAGGAAGCGCTGGATCTTGCGCGCGCGCGCCACGATCAGCTTGTCTTCCTCCGAAAGCTCGTCCATGCCGAGAATGGCGATGATGTCCTGCAGCGACTTGTAGCGCTGCAGAACTTCCTGAACCTCACGGGCGACCTGATAGTGCTCCTCGCCGACGACCCTGGGATCGAGCACGCGCGATGTGGAGTCGAGCGGGTCCACCGCCGGATAGATGCCGAGTTCGGAGATGGCGCGGCTGAGCACGGTGGTCGCGTCGAGATGCGCAAACGAGGTGGCCGGCGCCGGATCGGTCAGGTCGTCGGCCGGCACGTAGATCGCCTGCACCGAGGTGATCGAGCCCTTCTTGGTCGACGTGATGCGCTCCTGCAATTCGCCCATGTCGGTGGCCAGGGTCGGCTGATAGCCGACGGCCGAGGGGATGCGGCCCAACAGCGCCGAAACCTCGGAGCCAGCTTGCGTAAAGCGGAAGATGTTGTCGACGAAGAACAGCACGTCCTGGCCTTCCTCGTCGCGGAAATACTCGGCCAGCGTCAGACCCGAAAGCCCGACGCGCGCCCGCGCGCCCGGCGGCTCGTTCATCTGGCCGTAGACCAGTGCCGCCTTGGATTCGCCGTCAACCTGGATCACGCCGGATTCAATCATCTCGTGATAGAGGTCGTTGCCCTCGCGGGTGCGCTCCCCGACGCCGGCGAACACGGAATAGCCGCCATGGCCCTTGGCGATGTTGTTGATCAGCTCCTGGATCAGCACGGTCTTGCCAACGCCGGCGCCGCCGAAGAGGCCGATCTTGCCGCCGCGGGCATAGGGGGCCAGCAAGTCGACCACTTTGATGCCCGTAACCAGGATCTCCTGCTCGGTCGACTGATCGACAAATTCAGGCGCGCCTTTGTGGATCGGCGAGCGCATCTTGGTCTCGCAGGGCCCGCGCTCGTCGATCGGCTCGCCGATGACGTTGAGGATGCGGCCCAGCGTCTCGGGGCCCACGGGCACGGTGATCGGATCGCCGGTGTCGACGACCTCCTGGCCGCGCACCAGGCCTTCGGTGGAGTCCATGGCGATGGTCCGGGCGGTGTTTTCGCCGAGATGCTGAGCCACTTCGAGGACCAGCCGGTCGCCCTGGTTGTCGACCTCCAGCGCGGTCAGGATATCCGGCATCTCGTCGTCAAACTGCACGTCGACGACCGGGCCGACGACCTGTAGCACGCGTCCGACATTGTTGGTTTCAGCCATTTTCGTTCACTCCTCGGCCTCTCTAAAGCGCTTCCGCGCCGGAGATGATTTCGATCAGTTCCCGGGTGATATGCGCCTGGCGCGTCCGGTTGTAGTTCAGGGTCAGCCGGTCGATCATCTCGCCGGCATTGCGTGTCGCGTTGTCCATGGCGGTCATGCGCGCGCCCTGCTCGCTGGCAGCGTTTTCCAGGAGCGCGCGAAAGAGCTGCACCGAAACGTTGCGCGGCAGCAGCGTGTTCAGGATCTCGGTCTCGTCGGGCTCGTAATCGTAGACCGCGCCGCCGAGATCGGGCGCCGAAAAGCCTTCGTCGTCGTCCGCGTCGATCGCGGCGGGGATGAGTTGCTGCTCAGTGATCTCCTGCGACAGCGCGGATTTGAAATGCGCAAAAAACAGCGTGCAGACGTCGAATTCGCCGGCCTCGAACATGCTCAAGAGGCGCTGCGAGATCGGCGTGACGTCAGTGAAACTGATCCGCTTGACCGCCGACATGTCGACCACATCGATGATCTTGTCGGCGTAGAGCCGGCGCAACATGATGTTGCCCTTCTTGCCGATGCACAGGATCTTGACCGTCTTCCCGTCGGCCAGGAGTTCCGAGATTTTCTGCCGCGCGCCGCGCACGATATTGGTGTTGAAGGCGCCGCAGAGGCCACGCTCGGAGGTGGCGACAACGACCAGATGCGTCTTGTCGGCGCCGGTGCCGGCGAGAAGCGGCGAGGCGCCCGGCTGGCCCTTGGCGCTCTCGGCCAGGCCGGCGATGACGCGCGCCATGCGTTCCGCATAGGGCCGCGCGGCCACGGCCGCTTCCTGGCTCCGCTTGAGCTTGGAGGCGGCGACCATTTGCATCGCCTTGGTGATCTTCTGCGTCGACTTGACACTGCCGATCCGGACTCTGAGGTCTTTGAGACTGGGCATGGCTTAATGGCCTAGGCAAACGCCTTCGCGAAACTGTCGAGAATCTCCTTGAGCTTACCGGTGGTCTCGTCCGAAAGCTGCTTCTCGTTGCGGATGGTCTCCAAAAGGTCGCCGTGATGCGCCCGCATATCCGCGAGGAAGGCCTCTTCGAAGCGGGTGACGTCCCCGACTTCGATGCCGTCCAGATAGCCGTTGACGCCGGCGAAGATGGAGACGGTCTGCTCCTCGACGGGCATCGGCGAATATTGCGGCTGCTTCAGGAGCTCGGTCAGGCGTTCGCCGCGGTTGAGCAGGCGCTGGGTCGCCTTGTCGAGGTCCGACCCGAACTGCGCGAAGGCCGCCATCTCGCGATACTGCGCCAACTCCAGCTTGATCGAGCCGGCGACCTGCTTCATGGCCTTGACCTGCGCCGCCGAGCCGACCCGCGACACCGACAGGCCGACATTCACCGCCGGGCGGATGCCCTGGTAGAACAGATCCGTCTCCAGGAAGATCTGGCCGTCGGTGATCGAGATCACATTGGTCGGGATATAGGCCGACACGTCGTTGGCCTGGGTCTCGACGATGGGCAGCGCGGTCAGCGAGCCGCCGCCGTTTTCCTCGTTCATCTTGGCGGCGCGCTCTAGGAGCCGCGAATGCAGGTAGAACACGTCGCCGGGATAGGCCTCGCGCCCCGGCGGGCGGCGCAGCAGCAGCGACATCTGGCGATACGCCACCGCCTGCTTAGAGAGATCGTCGTAGAAGATCACCGCGTGCATGCCGTTGTCGCGGAAATACTCGCCCATGGCGCAGGCGGTGTAGGGCGCGATATATTGCAGGGGCGCCGGCTCCGACGCGGTCGCGGCGACGACGATGGAGTAGTCGAGCGCGCCGTTCTCTTCGAGCGCCTTGACGATCTGCGCGACCGTGGAGCGCTTCTGGCCCACCGCCACATAGATGCAGTAGAGCTTCTTCGATTCGTCGTCGGACTTGTTGACTTCGCGCTGGTTGATGATGGTGTCGACGGCGACCGCGGTCTTTCCCGTTTGCCGGTCGCCGATGATCAGCTCGCGCTGGCCGCGGCCGATGGGGATCAGGCTGTCGATGGCCTTGAGGCCGGTCTGCATCGGTTCGTGCACGGACTTGCGCGGGATGATGCCCGGTGCCTTGACGTCGACCCGGCGGCGTTCGGCGGCATCGATGGGCCCTTTGCCGTCGATCGGGTTGCCGAGAGCGTCGACGACGCGGCCGAGCAAGCCCTTGCCGACCGGGGCATCGACGATGGCGCCGGTGCGCTTGACCACATCGCCCTCGTTGATGTCGCGGTCTTCGCCGAAGATCACGACGCCGACATTATCGGCTTCCAGGTTCAGCGCCATGCCCTTGGTGCCGTCGGCGAATTCCACCAATTCGCCGGCCTGCACCTGATCGAGACCGTAGATGCGCGCGATGCCGTCGCCCACCGACAGCACCTTGCCGATCTCCGAGACCTCGGCCTCGGCGCCGAAATTGGCGATCTGATCCTTCAGAACCTTTGAGATTTCCGCCGCACGGATATCCATCATTCGATCCCTTTCATGGCGACTTTGAGATTGTTCAGCTTGGTTTTGAGCGACGAATCGATCATCCGCGAGCCGACCTTGACAACGAGCCCGCCGAGCA
>JAKSBY010000612.1 GCA_022360855.1 Sphingomonadales bacterium
ACGGCCAGCGAAGACAGGAGCGCGTAATGCGTCGCCGTATAGGCGAGATTACAGAGCCCCGAGAGATAGGCAACGAACACCGTTAGCCCGACGCCCGAGGCGAAGTTCTCGAAACCGACCGCGACGCCGAGCGCCCAGGCCTCGTTGCCGATCAGCGCGAGCCCGGCAAACAGGAGGTTGGTGACCATCATCAGGATGCCGGTGATCATCAGCGCGCGGAACATGCCGAACATCTTGACCACGGGCGCGCCAAGCGCGGTGCCGGCAAGGAGCGCCGCGAAGCCGACCACCTTGTTGGCCCAGATATACTCCGCGTCCGAGAATCCGAGGTCGACGATCAGGGGCGCCAGCATCACCTGCCCCATGGCGTCGCCCCATTTGTAGATCACGATGAAGAAGAGGATCAGGAGCGCCAGGGGCCGGGTCAGGAACTCGGAGAACGGCACCACCACCGTAGCGTAGAGCCAGCTCAGGGCCCTGGCCAGGGCTTTGGGCAGATGGCCGTGCCGCCCGAGCCAGGCCTCGGCCACCGCCTCCTGTTCGCCGGCGCCCTCGACGTCGTGGCGGCGCGGCTCCCCGATAACGAGCGCCGCCCCGGCGCCAAACAACACCAGGAGCGACATCAGGCCGTAGGTCATCTGCCAACCGACGACGATCTGCAGCGCCACCGCGCCGGCGCCGGCGATGAGATTCCCGGTGCGGTAGCCGAAATTGATCATGGCGGCGCCGTGGCCCTGATCTTCTTCGTCGAGAATCTCGATACGGTAGGCGTCGATGACAATGTCCTGGGTGGCGGAAGAGAGGGCGACAAAAAAGGCCGCGATCGCCATGAATCCGAGCTCGGTTTTCGGGTCTCCCGTGCCTAAGGCGATGACCGACGCGATCAGCGCCACCTGCGATACCAGCAGCCAGGCGCGCCGTTGGCCCACCCACCGCGCCAGGCCGGGAATCGATAGCCGGTCGATCAGGGGCGCCCAGGTGAATTTCAGCGCATAGGGCGTCAGGAGCGAGGCAAAGAGCCCGACCTCGCCTTTCGAGACGCCTTCCTTGGAAAGCCAATAGGTCAGCGTCGCCAGGACCAGGGTGAGCGGAAAGCCCGAGGAAATTCCGAGGAAGAAGATGGCCAGCACGCGCCGATCCAGATAGGCGGCCACGGCGCCGGCCAAGCGGGACTGAGCAATCATGCCCGCATCTTACGGGGCCGATTGTGGCAGGCAAGGGGCGCGTCGATGGCCCGGTCATTGGACTCTCCGGCCGGCCGGGCAGATTGCGGCTTTTCCTGAGACCCAAACGGGTGTTCAATGGCCCTATGATCCACGCGCCGCACCTCGATCTCTTCCGCCGGCTGACGCAGGAGCTGGATCAGCCACCGGCAGCCGACGCCGGCATTGTCATGCTGTCGACCGACCGCTATCTCGATCCGGCGCGGCTGGCGGGCGAAAAGCAGAAGCTGTTCGGCGGACTGCCGCTCCTCGTCGCGCATGGAAGCGAGCTTCCGCCGGGCCACGTCATGGCCTTCGACCGGCTCGACCTGCCGGTCATCCTGACCCGCGGCAAGGAGGGGCAGGTGCGGGCCTTCGTCAATGCCTGCCGCCATCGCGGCACCCGGCTCGTATCGGGCGAGGCGCCGAAATCCGCGAACCGGATCATCTGCCCCTACCACGCCTGGAGCTACCGGCTTTCCGGCGAGCTCGCGTCGGTGCCCCTGGAGGCCGAAGCCTTTCCCGGCCTTGAGAAATCCGACTACGGCCTTATGGAGCTTCCGGCGGAAGAGCGCGGCGGCTTCATCTGGCTGATGGCCGACCGCGAGGGCCGGTTCGACCTGGACGACTATGTCGGCGACCTCGCCGGCGATTTCGAGGCCCTGGGCGTGGCCGGCCATGTCGTGTTCGCCAAGCGCGTCGAACGCGTGCCGGCAAACTGGAAGCTGATCTCCGACGCCTTCCACGAAAGCTATCACGTCAAACGGCTGCACAGCGCGTCCCTGGCCGGGTTCTTCAAGGATTCGATCGTGGTCGACGACTGGCCCGGGCTGCACGCCCGCTTCGCCATCGCGCGCACCGATCTGACCGCGGTATCCGAGCCCGCGGACGCGGCCGAGCTGCGCACTCTGGTGACCTTCGCCTATACGGTGTTTCCCAACACCACCCTCATCGTCAGCCCGGACTACATCAACGTGCTGACCTTCTACCCGGTGAGCGCCGGCGAGACGGTCGCCGTCGACACCATGCTGATCCCCGAGCCGCCGGCCAACGAGGCGGAGCGCGAACACTGGCAGCGCAGCAGCGATCTGATTCACGACCAAGTGTTCGCCGGCGAGGACTTCCGCGCCGCCGCGCTTTGCCATGAGGGCATCGCCGCCGGCATCACCGAGTTGACCATCGGCCATCACGAGCGCGGCATCCTCGAATTCCACCGCCGCATCGACGAGGCCCTCGGCGGCGAGGCTCCGGCGCACCGGTCAGCCTAGACTCTGCGGCGCGATCCGGCGATAGCTCAGGGCCTCGGCGATATGGGCGCGGGCGACGGCGTCGCGGCCTTCGAGATCGGCCAAAGTGCGGGCGACGCGCAGCACCCGGTGGTAGCCGCGCGCAGACAGTTTCATCGTGTCGATGGCCTGACCCAAGAGCTTGCGCCCCGCCGCGTCGGGTCCGGCCACCGCCTCCAGGAGATCACCATCCGCCTCCGCATTCGAGCGGACCGGCTCCGCGGTCTCGAATTTGGCGTAGCGGTCGGCCTGCAGCGCGCGCGCCGCGGCCACGCGCCGGGCAATGGCCGTCGAGCCCTCGGCTGCCGGCGGCAGGGTCAGATCCGCGGCCGAGACCGCCGGCACGTCGACATGGATATCGATGCGGTCGAACAGGGGCCCGGAGATCTTCGCCTGATAGTCGGCGGCGCATTTCGGCGCCCGCGTACACGCCAGCGCGGCATCGTCGAGATAGCCGCAGCGGCACGGGTTCATCGCCGCGACGAGCTGCACCCGCGCCGGATAGGTGACGTGCAGGCTGGCCCGGGCGATCACCGCCTTGCCGCTTTCCAGGGGCTGGCGCAGCGCCTCCAGGCTCTGGCGGGTGAACTCCGGCAGCTCGTCCAGGAACAACACCCCGAAATGGGCGAGCGAGACCTCGCCCGGCCTGGCCCGCTGACCGCCGCCGATCAGGGCCGGCATGGAGGCGGAGTGGTGCGGGTTGCGGAACGGGCGCGCCCGGCGGATGGCGCCGTCTTCAAGCTGGCCGGCGACGCTTTGGATCATCGAGGTCTCGAGCGCCTCCCTGGGCGTCAGGGGCGGCAGGATCGACGGCAGACGCGCCGCCAGCATGGATTTGCCGGCGCCCGGCGGGCCGATCATCAGCACGTTATGCCCGCCCGCCGCGGCCACCTCCAGCGCGCGCTTGGCGGTCTCCTGGCCCTTGATCTCGCG
>JAKSBY010000182.1 GCA_022360855.1 Sphingomonadales bacterium
ATTCCAGGCCATGCGCTCGTTGACCTGCAATTCGAATCCTCCGAAACCCGGCTCTGGCAGGAGAAGCGGCTGGAGCACTGCCGGCTCGAATTCAGCGCGCTGACGGTTAGCGACTGAGTTCCGGAATTACGGCAGGGGGCCGGTCAGGTGCGAAAGGCGGACCGCCACTCCCAATCGAGTTTGCGGCACATTTCGGCCGGGAGGATCGGGCGGTATTGGGGGTAGAGGTCGATCTCGTGGGTTTCTTCGCTTAAATGGTTGGCAAAGTTATGCCCCTGGAAGCGGACGAAGGCCAGACAGCCGGTGCGCGAGGCGAACGGCCCATGTTCGATTTCTTCCGGGCGCCAGAAATAGGCGCCCTCCCGCATGGTCCCCCGATCGCTAATCAGGTCGCCGCCGAGAAGATAGAATTCTTCAGTGCAGGGGTGATGTTCCTTCCGCCCCCGCCGTTCCGGCGGAATTGCGTGGGACTGGACCGCCAAGAGGACGCTGCGCCGTCCGGCCGGCTCGTCGACGTGCAAGGTTTTGCGCCTGAGTCCGAGAAATGCGACCTCGCCGGAATAGCTTACGTCGTCCCACTCTATGTTCCAGCAGTCGATGACGCGTATCTCCGTTTCGGTGGTCGTTTCAAGCCGGGGCAGGGCGAAGAACAATGCCCGCGCACCGGTATCGGAATGCAAATTGACCCCCGCGGCCGCCGGAACCAGCGCGTAGCCGTCACCACCGACGGCCATGCCGTTTACCCCGACCACGCCTTCAAGAACAAAAATCTCCAGATCCGCGTCGAAAGCGGATTCCGGCGCCCGCCAACCCGGCGGCAGGTTGACCACCGCGGTGAAGTCGTTTTGGGGAGACCGGTCGTCGACGCTGAGCAGTTTGGAGTCGCAGTCGGCCAATAGCGGGATTTGCTCCTCATGTGACCATGGCAATGCCTGGCACTGGACAAACTCCGTATGCGTCCTCGTCATAGGCTGACCGTCAGACGTTCGGCGATGAGGGCTTTTCGCCTAGCGGGAAGGGCATCTCCTCGGTCCGGTAGGCAAGATAATCCAGGACCTGATTCAGATACGCGTTGAGCCAGAGAGCGGCCTGCTGCAGGTCTTTATTCGGCTCTTCGCGGATCAGAACGACGATGAATTGCACCAGAGCAACAACGGCCACGGCGTGGTAGGCAAAGAATCCGATAAGGCCGAACGCAATCATGGCAACGAGGCGCCATAGCTTTTCGATGAGGTCGGAATCGCCGCTCGGTTTGCCGTTCGTCGGCGGCGCGCCGGCGTTGCCGTCAGGCTCGGCTGCGGATGGTGTCTGGCCAGCCTCTTCAGATGGACTGTCCGACGCGGGCGGCTTGGCGGAAGCGCCGGCGGATGCCTTCTGCGTGCTCGATGCCGAGGAGGCGCGCTTTGCGCCGGCACCGCGTGAGGTCTTTTTCCGGCCGGCTTTCGTTGCAGCCGGCTTGGCAGGTTTCTTCTCCGATTCCACGTCGTCGGCCATGACTTCCTCCGCTCAGCCTGAAAACAATATGTGCGGTGCCCCTGGGCCGGTCAAGGGTCCCGGGGGCCGCAATCCTGGAGAAAATTATTCTTTTGTGCCGTCTGGCGCGAAGTCGACGAACAGCCCGTC
>JAKSBY010000428.1 GCA_022360855.1 Sphingomonadales bacterium
ACCCGTGAGCCTGGCCCGTATGGCCGCCGTTATCTCGCTTTTCTTCGTCGCTGCCTGCACCAAGGTCGAGCGTCTGGCGATCCCATCGGCCGAGGCCGCTGACAATCGCTGGGAGATCTTCGACGCGAGTTCGGAGGTCGTCGTGGATCACGGCGCCTGGGACACGTTCCTGGAAAAATATGTCAGCACGGATGCCGCCGGCGTTAACCGCGTTGCCTATGGCGCGGTCACCGACGATGATAGGGCGGCGCTCATGAAGTATCTGGAGCACCTCGCCGGCGTTCATGTCACCAAGCTCAACCGCGCCGAGCAGCTCGCCTTCTGGATCAATCTCTACAACGCCCACACGGTTGCCTTGGTGATCGACAACTATCCGGTCGATTCGATCCGCGATATCGGCTCGGGGCTTTTGTCGACCGGCCCCTGGAAGGAGGAGTACATCCTCGCCTACGGCGAGGTCCTCAGCCTGGACGACATCGAACACGGCATCGTGCGGCCGATCTTCAACGACCCGCGAATTCACTACGCGCTCAACTGCGCGGCGTATAGCTGCCCCAATCTCGGCAAGCGGGCCTATCGTGGTACCGAGCTGGATGCGCAGCTCGATGCCGCCGCGCGCGCCTTTGTGGCCGATCCGCGCGGTGTGGCAATCGACGAGAGGGGCCGGCTCACGGTCTCGAAGATCTACAGCTGGTTCCGGGAAGATTTCGGCAAAAGCCAGGCCAACGTGCTGGCGCATATCGGTCAGTATGCGTCCGAGGAGCTCAAGGCCGAGCTTGCCGGTCGCAGAAAGATCAACCGCTACGCATACGATTGGGCGCTCAACGACGCGGCCGCTGCCGTCGACTAACCGACGCGTTCTAACCACCCCTTTTTGTCACCCGACGGCTTGACCGGCGGGTCCATTTAGGAACCGCCTCGGCTGTGACACCATGGATTCGCCGATCAAGTCGGCGAATGACAATTTGGTCTTTGGAATTCCGTTCACCCTTCGACAAGCTCAGGGCGAACGGGTTTTCAAAGATTAGGCGGGCCGTTTTGCCCGGTCGGCGGCCTTGAGCCGGCCCTTGAGGTGCTTGCGGGCGAGCTCCGGCATCCCTGGGTCTGCACCGGGCGCGGTTTTTCCCGAAAGCGGATGCCAGTTTCCGCTATTGCCATCCACGATGGGCTTGAGGATTTCAGTGTCCCGCCTGGCGTTGTAGACGCACATGGAGATGGGGCCGGCCGCCGAGGCGGTCATGAACACGCAGCTTTCGCAGCGGGCGCGTTCCAGTTTTTGAGCGTCCATGAAATTGTGGATGAAGAGCGTCAGCTTGTTGAGACGACCGCCCGAGCGGATGAGCCCACGCCGCAATTGCCACGCTTTTTTAAGGCCATAGCCAAGGACCCGAGGCCAGATGCCGGGGTTGTGTGCGATGATGGCAATCAGCTGCGCCAGCCGGTGCGGCCAGCTCACCCGATCGAAGCGGAAGCGCGCGGTACGGCGGAACAGCTCGGCAAACAGCGTCTCGTCATCGAACAGAGGCGTCACGACCCCGCCGGCCGTGAGCACGCCCGTATAGCGGTTGCAGTCCGGATGGCCGGTCCAAGGCATGTCGAACGAGAGCGGCACGCCGGCACCGCGATTGATTGCCTCGATTACCGACGCTTGAGACAACCCGGCAGACCGCCCGCCAAGCACGCCGCGCCCGGTCTCTGCCTGCAACTGGAACGATGCCAAATGGATATCGCTTGCATGCGCGATGAAAAACCGCACCAAGCCCGAAACCTCATGGGAATTGCCGTCGAAGATCGTGGTGTTGAAGATGATGTCGAGCCCGAGGCCTTTGGCGCGGCGGATATAGTCGAGGCGGACCGCGTTGAGGTCGGCCTCGCTGGCGTAGCCTTTGCGCGCTTGCGTCATATCGACATGAAACGCCACGTCCTTGAGCCCGGCCTGGGCGAGCTCAGCGAGCAGGTCGCGGGTCGCCTTGATGCCGTTTGTGAACAGGGCAGGGCGCATACGCTTTTCGCTGATACGCCGGATGATGGCGACCAGCTCCGCGCGCTTTCTCAGGGTCGGGTCGCCGCCGGTCACCTGCACGTTTGTGCCCGGTCCGTAGTGGTCGTGGATCACGTCGATGCGCCGGAAGACTTCTTTGAGCGGCAGGTCGTGCACCGCCTCGGCGTGATAGGAGAGATAGCAGAGCGTGCAGTCGAGATTACAGCGCTGGGTGATCTCCAGGGCGACGCAGCCGATGGCCCAGTTGCGGCCGCCGGTCTGGCGCCGGTCGAAGACGCCGTTGCGCATCAGTGCCCGGCGCAGCGGTGCCTTATGGTCGGCGCCGGGCGCCGTGGCGGCGGGCCACGCCTCAATCTCTTCGGCGGTCAGATAAAACTGCCCGCGCGCGCTGTCCGGCATCGTGTCGGCTCCTCATCGCGATGATGCCCGAACTATAGTTTGGACCGGGGCCGGGCTCACTTCACAAGTTGCGCACATTCAGGTCAGGCGGCGGCATCCGAAAGGTCGCCCATGGGTTCGCCCGTCTCCAGCAGCGTCTTCAGGTTGGAGAGGATGAACGGCCAGCCTTCCTGCACGGAGTCGCGTACGACGCTCGCCGCAGGGAAGGCGTCGTGGGTCACGGTCAGCCGGGTGAAGGGCCCGTGGGCGGAAATCTCGAACGCGACGCGGCTCGGCGTTTCCTTTGCTGCTTCGGGGTTGTAACGCACTTTCCAGGAGATGACGAGCCGGTGCGGCGCCTCGCATTCCAGCACTTTGCCATCGACCGCGGTGGAGCCGTCCGGGTTTTCGAAGGCAACCGGAGACCCGGACGCGAAGTCGGAGCGGATGCGTGTCGCGTGGAAATACTGCTTGGTGAATGCGGGATCGGTGATGCCTTGCCAGACCTCTTCCGGCGTCGCCCGGATAACGATCTGAAAAACCAGCGCGTCGTCAGACATGGGTGCTGTCTCCTGTTCGAGTGCGTCCTTGAGGCCGAGGAGGATCTGCGCCTTTTGGCGGGCGAACTGCGTGATCCAGCGCCCGGCGATCTCCTCCAGCGGGATGGGGTTGAGATAGTGGTGCTTCTCGCGACCGCGTCTGACGGCCGTGACGAGCCCGGCGGCTTCAAGCACCTCGAGATGCTTCATGACGCCGAAGCGGGTCATGTCGGGGCCGTCCGAGAGCGCCTTCAAGGTCAGCCCGGGCTCGAGCCTGAGCCGGTCGAGCATGCCGCGGCGGGTCGGGTCGGCCAGGGCTTTAAAGACAGCGTCCATCAGCTCAGTCGGTCTCGCCGAGAGCCGGTGGGCTGCTCCAGTCGACCGGGCCGTGCTCGAAGCTGTGCACCAGCCGCTTGAGCACCACGTCTCCCCAGGTGCGGGTGAAATAGTCGTAAGCCTGGTCCCAATCGTCACCGACGCCCCAGCCCATATGCCGGAGATGGACCCGGGTTCTTTCTTCGCCGATGGGCTGCAGATAGACGGTGACCATGGTCCGCTGCCCACGCACGGTGGGGATGGACGGTGGTGCGTTCCAGGTAAAGGCCAAGTAGCGCGGCGCGTCCACGATCAGCACCCGCATACCTTCCGCTCCGCGCTGGCCTGGCGGATTCTCAGGAAAGAAATAGATGTCGTAGGCGCCGTCGACGCGGGCTTCGATATGACTGCCGGGGGCGAAAAAGGTCCGCACGCCGGCGTCTGTGGTCCAGGCCCGCCACACTTCCTCGACCGGCGCCGCAACCTCGACCGACAGTCGAATAGCGCGGTCGAGCGCGCCCTTGACGCCGCTCGAGGCCGGCGATGCCGCTAAGGCCCCCAGGATCAGCGCTCCGACGGCTAGGATATACCTGTGTGTCATCATCAGTCGCTCCAATATGTGATTTATTAGTCACATATATAAGTGATCAAATACTCACATGTCAAGCCCCCTCACCCTCCGCGCCTTGCGGCGCTCCTCCCTCTTCCCCACGGGGAGAGGGCTGGGGTGAGGGGGAAAAAATAGGGAACCGTCCCTAATTTTGTCAGGCAGCTTGATCGGCCTTTTCGGCGACGGTGGCGAGACCGCGGGCGAGGTCGCGGACGCCGGCCAAGCGCTGCTCCACGTCGTCCCAGCGGGCGAGATAGACCAGCTTGTGATCGGGCCTCAGCTTGGCGGTCATCCGGCGCGAGGAGATGAAATCGACCAGCCCGGCCGGGTTGGCGAAACGGTCCTGGTGGAAGCTGAGCGTCGCGCCCTTGGCGCCCGCCTCGATGCGGGCGATGCCGGCGCGGCGGCAATAGGCCTTGATCTCGATGACGGCGAGGAGTTGGGCGACCTCGTCGGGCAGGGGGCCGAAGCGGTCGATGAGCTCGGCGGCGAAGTCGTCGATCTCCTCGCGTTCCGTCAGCTCCGCGAGCCGGCGGTAGAGCGCCATGCGCAGGTTGAGGTCGGGCACATAGCCCTCCGGGATGAGCACGCTGGCGCCGAGATTGATCTGCGGCGTGAAGCCCTCCTGGGCTTCGGTGACGCCGCGCGCCTCGGCCACGGCTTCTTCCAGCATCTGCTGGTAGAGCTCGACGCCGACCTCGCGGATATGCCCTGACTGCTCTTCGCCCAACAGATTGCCGGCGCCGCGAATGTCCATGTCGTGGCTGGCCAGCGTGAAGCCCGCGCCCAAGGAGTCCAGGCTCTGCAGCACTTCGAGCCGCCGCTGCGCGGTCTCGGTCAGGATGCGGCCTGCCGGCACAGTCAGGTAGGCGTAGGCCCTGAGCTTGGAGCGCCCGACACGGCCGCGGAGCTGATAGAGCTGCGCCAGGCCAAACCGGTCGGCGCGGTGTACGACCAGCGTGTTGGCTTTGGGGATATCGAGCCCGGATTCGACGATGGAGGTGGACAAGAGCACGTCATAGCGGCCGTCGTAAAAGGCGGACATCACGTCTTCGATCTGCGCCGGTGGCATCTGGCCGTGGGCGGTGACGAAACTGACCTCGGGCACGTGCTC
>JAKSBY010000777.1 GCA_022360855.1 Sphingomonadales bacterium
CTATACCGTCGTTACGCGGCGAGGGTGGGCGCCGCAGCGATCCCGTTGAATGGGTTTGGACGGCCACGTGAGAGGGGCCAGCTTCCGTCATCCTTGTAAATCTGGGATTTGATTCCGTGATTGCCAGGAAAGGTGCATCCGGCAAGAACAGGGAAGGAATCAATTCCTTATACGAGGCGCGATGATATGGGCCACAGTAAGAAGAAACAAACGCCGTAATTGATTCCCTGGCTTAGAAAGCCTATCTTTAGACTCATATGTAATTGCTACTTCAGCGCGTAGAACCCGTGGATCCCGTTCCAGCAACCAAGGAAAGCGGTTTTGGCCAGAGGAATTGACAGCGCGAATATTGCCAAACCCAAACCGCCTAAGTCGGGCAGGTCTGTTGACGTCGTACGCGGCGGCAAAACGGACCGATATGTGGGTGTCGGTAAAGTAACGGTCAGGCCGCACAGCTTCACCCGGGCTCAGGGGCGGGCCGCGGTAGAGAAGGTTTTTGCTGATAAGCAAAAATAGCTGCATTGATGCCTGCGGCACCCTACTCCAAGTCGGTATTTATCAACTGCGCATTCGACGACGACTTCCGGCCCATATTTCAGGCCGTCGTTTTCGCCGTGCTCGACTGCGGTTTCACGCCGCGTTCGGCACTGGAATACCAGGACAGCGGTGAAGTTCGTGTCTCGAAGATCGAAAAGCTGATCGAAGATAGCCAGCTAGGCATTCATGACATCTCGCGGGTCGAGCCTGACGCCAATACAAATCTGCCTCGTTTCAATATGCCCTATGAGCTTGGGCTATTTCTCGGCGCCAAGCGATTTGGCTCGAACCGGGATAAGAGAAAGCGCTGCCTCATCATGGACAGCGACCCGCACCGCTATCTGACGACCATCAGCGACCTGCGGGGTATAGATCCGGAGAGTCATGCTGGTGATCCGCTCAAGGCCATTTCCATCGTGCGTAACTGGCTGAACCACGGACGCCGAGCGACCGCACGGCCGCTTCCGGGCGGAGATGCGATCTCCAACCGGTATACGGAATATCGGGCGGATCTGCCGCAATTGGCCGACGAGGTGCAACTGCAACCCGCCGAACTCACCTACACAGACGAGATCTGGCTGATGGAGATGTGGTTGATGAAAGCGCGTCCGAGCTGACCAAACCGCTGTTCATCTCCCCAACCGCACCCCTGCCCCGGCTTCTTCATCGGCATCGATGAAGAGGACACCGGCGGCTTCGAAGGTGTCGCGGATCACTTTGAGGGTCGCATTGTGGGGTGAGGATTTATTGCATTCGAATCTGTTGATCGCCAGTGAGCTCACGCCTGACTTGGCGGCCAGTTCTTTCTGGTTCCATTTAACGAGGCCGCGCGCTGCGCGGCATTGGGCGGGCGTGATCATGCGGCGATATAATCGGGCGGCACGTGCGCCGTCAAACGGATCATCAGTTTTCTCTTGAAATAGAACCAAAAACATCGTACTATGTTTTTGGCAATAACCTGAAAGCGGGCTCCGCAGGTGTTGGTGCACCCACGAAGCCCTGACCACACCAACCTGTAGAGGAGATTGGCATGGCTAATCCATCCCATAGCATACCTGCACCTGATCCCCGAAACTCTCAAGACGACGCCCAACTGGATTCCCGCGTGCGCGGGAATGACAGTGAGGTGAATGGGAATGGCGGCGGCGGGGGAAACCCGCAAGAGGCCCTCGACCGCCGCACCCTGCTCACCGGCGCCGCCGCGGCTGCCGCCGCCGGTGCGGCCGGGGCCGGCCTGGCTACGGGGGCGATGCCCGGCCTGGACCCGGTCGTCGCCGTCTACCGCCGCCTCCTCAAGCTCCAGGCCGATCCCCTGAACGAAGACTGCGACGAGGACGACCCGGCCTATATGCGCCTCTGCTACGCCATCGACGACGCCGACGAC
>JAKSBY010000574.1 GCA_022360855.1 Sphingomonadales bacterium
CAGATAGGGAAGTTGGTGACTCGATAACAGGAAACTGGTGCCAAACTCCTGGTTTAAGCGGCCGATCAGTGCCAGCACGTCGTCCACACCTTCCGCGTCCAGTCCATTGAATGGTTCATCCAGAATGATGAATTTCGGGTTGCCCAGCAATGCCTGGGCGATAGACGCGCGGCGCTTGTTGCCCAGGGAGAGTTGGCGAATCTTGAACTTGTGAAACTTTTCGATGCTGAGCAGGGTTTCCACTTCCTGCACGCTGCGAACAGGGTTGGGGCACAGTAACGAGGCGTGTTCCAGGCACTGCTGCAGAGTCAGGTTGGGGTAAAGGCTTGGTGAATCGAAGACGGCTACCACATCTCCTTGTAGCCGGTGCAGCTTGTCTGGAGCATGATCCAGTACATTGACTGTGCCCGCATCGAAACCTTGCAACCCTAACAGGCATTCAATGGTAGTGGTTTTACCGGAGCCATTGAGGCCCACCAGGCCCATAATGGCATGGGGAGTGATCTCCAGCTCCAGCCCGTGCAGTACAGGGAAATCACCGTAACTCTTTTGTAGGCCACTAACTGTTAGCGGAGAGACATCCATCAGGGCTTGAATTTAGAAGTATTACTCGAAGTTAGCGATCGCCACCAAAAGTGTTAATGGCCACAAAAAGTCACAAAAGTCACAAAAAATATGGAGTTGGTAGATTTAGAAAATAAAACTGGGACAGATGTGTAGCTTTCAAATTTGCTAGTTGAATGCACTGTATCGAAAAACCAATTTTGTGATTTTTGTGACTTTTTGTGGCTAATACTAATCTACGAATAGATCATCCACCTGGACTTCCTGCACAGCGCCAAACTGCGCCAACTCATCGGCGTTGATGATAGACATGTCCCCCAGTATGGAAATCAGCTTGGGCCGATCCTTCACATGTTCCTGCTGGAAACTGACCAGATCGTCGATGGAAGCACTTTGTATCTGCTGAAAGCGCTGGCGGCGCGGATCACCGTCCAGACCCAGACGTTCCCAGCTACGCACCGCGGCCAGTACTTCACGGAAACTGACCTTGGAAGTGCGATAGCGATTTAGCAGCGAGTTAACAGATTCGTTAAATCGTTCCTGGGAAACCGGCATGTTATCGATCAGGTCGATAAAAGCAGTGAGGGCTTCCACGGTCTTGTCTGTCTGGGTGCCAATGCC
>JAKSBY010000127.1 GCA_022360855.1 Sphingomonadales bacterium
ATCCGCGACTGCGAACTGGCCCACTCCATCATCGCCGACTTCGCCCACCTGCTGGCCCGGAGGGCGCTATGACCAAGGAGAGGAAGAAGAAAAGGCGCAAGGCCCCCGAGGCTCCGGCCGAAGCTCCCGACCAGACCGCCCCCGAGCCCACCCCCTTCGAGGACATGGTTATCGACGACTGGGAGGTCAAAATCTATCAGACCGTCCTGCGCCGGGAGAAGAAGGAGAGCCGGATGCCGGACTGGGACGACATCTTCGCCATGGAGGAGCCGCTCCATCGCCTGATGGGCGGGCTGACGCTGTTCCACGACCTTGCCTATGGCGTCCGCCCGGACTCGATGGTCCGGACCGACGGTCTGGTCTTCCTGGTCCACGCGCTGAGCCGCGAGGCCGACCGCCTCTACCGCCTGCGCCACGGCAGAGAGCCCAACTACGGCTGAGCCCCGGGCCGCCACCTCCCCCTCGATGAACAGGGCCATCGCATATGGGCGATAGCCCTGCCATCGGGCGGGGGCGATGGTTAACGGGCGGTGGCGCCCCGTCCATCGCATGCGTCCAACGGGTTGTCGCAATGGGGTTGCGTGACACGGCCGGGGGTTCGAGTGTCGGCTCGGACCATTGGGGAGACGGGCATGTCCTGGACCAAGCAAAGCCTGCAAAATCCGGCGGCCGTGGCGGTTGTTGCGGCGATTATCGTGCTGCTGGGCATCATGACGCTCCTCAAGCTGCCGTTGCAGCTCTTTCCGGATATCGACAACCCGATCATCGCCGTGGAGACCAACTGGCGCGCGGCGAGCCCGGCCGAGATGGAATCCGAGATCACCGAGCCGATCGAGGCGGTGCTGCGCGGCATCCCCGGCATGATCGCCATGCAGACCTGGTCCAATCCGGGGAATTCCTGGATCAATATGGAGTTCTCGCTGTCCACCGATATGGACCAGACCCTGATCGAGGTGATCAGCCGCATCAACCGGCTGCGCCCCCTGCCCGCGGACGCCGACAAGCCGCGCGTCATCCTCGGCGGCTGGGGCGGGGCCTCCGGCGAGACCCTGATCTATCTGTTTACCCAGCTTCTGCCGGGGTCCGCCGTCGAGCCCGACGAGCTGATCCGCACGATCCGCGAACGGGTGATCCCCAGGCTGGAATCCGTCGAAGGCGTGGCCAGCGTCCAGATGGAGGCCGGCGCCGGCATCGACGATCAACTGCATATCGTTTTCGATCCGATCCGCGCCGCCCAGCTCGGGCTCGACATCAACGACATGGCGCAGCGCATCGGCCGACCGACCGATTCGTCCGGCGGCATCATGGATGTCGGCCGCCGCCGGGTGCAGACCCGGGTCGAGGGCCGCTACACGGTCGAAGAGCTCCGCGATCTGATCCTGGCCTGGCGCAACAACACGCCGATCCGCCTCGGCGACGTTGCCGACGTCTCCATCGGCCCGGCCGAGGCGACGCAGCTCGTCTACCAGAACGGCAACCCGGCCATCGGCATGCGGGTCTTGCGCGAATCCGACGCCAACGTGCTGGCGACCCTGGACCGGCTGACGGTCGTGCTCGACGAGATGAACGACAAGGTGCTCTCCGAGTTCGGCCTGAATATCCAGAAATCCTTCGATCCCTCGGTCTTCATCAAACGCGCCATCCGGCTTTTGACCAACAACCTCTTTGTCGGCATCATGCTCGCCGTGGGCGCGCTCTGGTGGTTCCTGCGCCAGGGCCGGGCGACCTTGCTGATCGCGACGACGATCCCGATCTGTCTGCTGACCACCTTCATCTTCCTCGGCCTCGCCGGACGCTCGCTCAACGTCATCTCGCTGGCCGGCCTCGCTTTTGCCACGGGTATGGTGCTCGACGCGGCGATCGTCGTTTTGGAGAATATCGTGCGGCTCCGCGAATCCGGGCGCGATCCGCACGACGCCGCGGAGACCGGCGCCAAGCAGGTGTGGGGCGCGCTCCTGGCGTCGACCGCGACGACCGTGGCCATCTTCGTGCCGATCATCTTCCTGCGCGACGTGGAGGGCCAGCTCTTCGCCGATCTGGCGCTGACCATCGCCATCGCCGTCGCCGTGTCGCTGCTGGTCGCGGTGACCGTGCTGCCGACCGCAGCCAAGATGTGGCTGACGCGCCTGCCGCCGAGCAACGTCCACAAGGGGCGCTGGGAGCGGCTGGCGGCCGGCATCATGCGCCTGACCGGCACGCCCGCCCGCCGCGCCGGCTGGATCGGCGGGCTCATCATCGTGCCGGTCACGGCGAGCTATTTGTTGATGCCGTCGCTCAACTATCTGCCGCCGGTCAAGCGCGACGCGGTCGATACCTTCTCGATGTTCCCGTCGGGCGCCAGTATCGACTCCATCCGTACCGAATTCGCCGACGTCGTGACCGCCCGCCTGCAGCCCTATATGGACGGCGAAAAGGAGCCGGCGCTCAGAAACTACTATCTGATCACCTGGCCCGGCGGAAACGGTGGCCATATGGGCATCCGCGCCAAGGACCAGTCCCGGGTCAAGGAGCTCGAACGCATCGTCAACGAAGAGATCCTGGTCGGCTTCCCCGACGTCATGTCCTTCGCCCAGCAGGGCAATCTGTTTGGCGGCTTCGGCGGCGACGGCTCGATCAACATGTATCTGCAGTCGGCCGACATCACGGCGCTCGCCGATGCCGCGATCCAGGGCATGGGGCTGGTGAACGCTGCCTTGCAGGGCGCCAATGCCCGGCCCGAGCCCGATCCGCAGATCGTCATACCGGAGCTCAGGCTGCTGCCCAACGACGAGCGCCTGGCCGAGATGGGCTACACCCGCGACGACGTGGCGCGGATCGTGCGCGCGCTCGGCGACGGCCTGTGGCTCGGCGAGTATTTCGACGGCGAGCGGCGCGTCGACATCATCATGCGATCCGACGAGCTGACCATGCCGGAAGCGCTGGAGTCGATCCCGCTGGCGACCCCGTCGGGCGCCATCGTGCCGATGGGCGATCTGGTCAGGACGCGGATGAATGTGGGGCCGTCCAACATCCAGCGGGTCGATGGGCGGCGCACCATCACCCTGCAGATCAATCCGCCGGAGGGCATGCCGCTGCAGGACGCGCTGGAGATCATCCAGGCCGAGGTGGAGCCGAAGATCATGGAGGTGATGCCGGAAGACGGCGCCATCCTCTATGGCGGTTCGGCCAACTCGCTGAAGCGGGCGATTCGGACGCTGGTGTCCAACTTCCTGGTCGCGCTGGCGCTTTTGTACCTGATCATGGCGGCCCTGTTCCGCTCGCCCAGGGATGCGGCGCTGGTGATCATCTCCCTGCCCATGGCGATCGTCGGCGGCGTCGTGGCGTTGCAGCTTTTGAACCTGATCACCTTCCAGCCCATGGACCTTCTGACCATGATCGGCTTCATCATCCTGTTGGGCCTGGTGGTCAACAACGCGATCCTGCTGGTGGTGCAGACCCGCCGCTCGGAAGAGGAGGGGATGTCGCGCCGCGATGCGGTGGCGACCGCGCTCAGGCTGCGCCTCAGGCCGATCTTCATGAGCACGCTGACCAGTATCTGCGGCATGCTTCCGCTCGTGCTGTTCCCCGGCGCGGGCAGCGCCATCTATCGCGGCATGGCGGCAACCATCGTCGGCGGCATGACCGTGTCGACCGTCTTTACCCTGCTCCTCTTGCCGAGCCTGCTGCAGGCCGCCGGCAACATCCACCTGTCTGATTTGCGGGCCCGGTTCTCGGCCGTCCGCCAGCCCGCCGAATAAGAGCGCAAAGAGGGGCTATCGTGGCAACAGTTCAGAGTTTGGAAAAATCAATGAAAACGCTTATCGGACTCGGTGTCTTGGGTGTGGCGCTGCTTGCGGCGATTCCCGCCGGCGCACAGCAGCAGCAGGAGCAGCCGCCCGCCAAGGTCGAGGTCTCCAACGCCACGCGCCAGCTGATGGCGCCGATCGTGCGGGTCCCCGGCACCGTGGTCAGCCGCAACGATTCCCGGATCTCGTCGGAGATCAGCGGCCGCGTCGTCTGGGTCCAGGAAGAGGGCGCGAATGTTGCCGAAGGCGATCCGGTGGCGCGGCTCGATGCCACGCAATTGGAACTGGAGCTGAAAGAGAATTGGGCGCGCGTCAAACGGCTCGAGGCCAGCCTGCGCTACGAGAACCAGCAGGTCGGCCGCTTCGAGGAGCTGGCGGAGATGAACCACACGCCGCAGAGCCAGCTCGAACAGGCGGTGGCCCAGCGCGACATGGTCGAGCAGGATTTGGCGCAGGCCCGCGTCGCCTATGAGCGGACCAAGGAGAATCTCGCCCGTACCGAAATCCGGGCGCCGTTCCCGGGGCGCGTCGTCGCCCGCCTCGTGCAGATGGGCGAATACGCGAATGTCGGGACCGAGCTGGTCCGCCTGGTCGATACCGGCCATGTCGAGGTCCGCGCCCAGGTGCCGATCGGCATGGCGCCGTATCTGGCGGACGGCCAGTCGGTTAGCCTGCTCGGCGGCGACCTCGAACTCAGGGGCCCGATCCGCACCATCATCCCGGTCGGTGACGAGGTCACCCGCACCATGGAAATCCGTGTTGCCATGCCGAGCCGGGCCTGGGTCATCGGCAGCGCGGTGCAGATCGGCCTGCCGGCGGACGCGCCGCGGCAGGTCGTGGCCGTGCCGCGCGACGCCCTGATCCTGCGGGCGGACGCCACCTACGTCTTCAAGATCAACGGCGAAAACGTTGCCGAGCGGGTGGCGGTGACCACCGGCTCCGCCATGGGCGCGCTGATCGAGGTCAGAGGCTCGGTCGCGGACGGCGATACGGTCGTCATCCGCGGCGGCGAGCGTCTGCGCTCCGGCCAATCGGTGGAAATCGCGGTCTCCGCCAACTCCTAGGGCAGTCCGAAATCGAGGGTGACACCCCGGCGTCTGATCGCGATAATCGGCGGCAATCGGCCATGAAATCGCTTTTGCAAAATAAGGAGCGCGCCTTCTGGACGCTGCAAACCCTGGGCTGGCTCGGCTACGGGTTCATTCGCCTGTTCAACGGCATGGCGCACGGCCGCGAGCTGGACTACGCGTACCCGACGATCATCGCGGCGCTGACCGGCTTCAACATCACGCTCATCATGCGCTACGTGTTCCGCTCGCTGAGGACGCAGCCCTTGCCCGTCGTCGTCTCCGTTTCGGTGCTCTTGTCCGGCGTCCTGGCCTTCGTGTTCTCC